>NZ_JANZZD010000029.1:0-29623 GCF_026419595.1 Tepidiforma sp.
GCCCGGAGGAGGAGGCCCGGCTCGACGAGCTGGCTGCCGCAGCGGCAGTCTTCGCCGGGGACGACGACCTGGACCTCGATGACGACCTCACGCAGGAAGACGTCGCTGAACTGCTCGCCGCGAAGGCAGAACTCGACGAAGAGGTCGCCCTGGAAGCCGAGTTTCGGGAGCGGGAAGCCGCAGCCACCGCCTTCGCCCCGGAGGAAGAAGCGGCCGCCGATGAGGCCCTCCGCGGGCTCGACGACCTCGAAGAGCTTTCCGACGAGGCGGTGAAGCAGCTCTTCGCCGAGGCAGAGGAGTTCGAACGCGCCATCGCCGAGTTCGAACAGCTCGAGCAGGCGATGGCCGGCACGTTCGCCGGCACCGAGCCCGGCGGCGCCGCCATCGAACCGCCCGAGGCCTTCGCCCACCCGATCGAGGAGCTCGAGAGCGGCGAGGCGGAGGCCGACGTCATCCTCCGCCGCTTCGAAGAGCTGGCCGCGCAGCCGGAGGAGCCGCCCGCGCCCTCGGCCGCCGAGCAGCTCGAGCGGGCCGTCGCCGACGCCGCGGAGGAGGGGATGGCCCCGCCGCCCGAAGCTCCGCCGGTCGACATCGCCCGCGACGAAGCCGGCCGTCTGGTCCAGCCCGCGCCGCCCCCCGCGCCCGCGGCGCCGGAAGAGCCGCTCCTCGCCAGCGTCGAAGAGGCGCTCGAAGAGCTCGCCCCCCGCCCCATCCAGCCGCCGCCCCGCCGCTCGGCCGAGTCGTACCTCGATGAGGGGAACGTCTACTTCAACGTCGGCCAGTTCGCCCTCGCCATCGACCGGTACACGCAGGCGATCCTGCTCGACCCCGAGCTGACGGCCGCCTACTACAACCGGGCGAACGCCTACACCCGCTCGGGCGACTTCGAGCGGGCGCTCGCGGACTACAACCGGGCGCTCGAACTGCTGCCGAACGACGCCGACGCGCTCAACAACCGCGGCATGCTCTTCCTCTACCGCGGCAACGCGAGCGCCGCCATCGCCGATTTCGACGCCGCGCTCAGCATCGACCCCGGCGACACGACGGTGATGGTGAACCGGGGGCTCGCCCGGCTCCATGGCGGCGACGCGGAGGGCGCGCTGCAGGACTTCCTCACCGCCGCGGGGCTCGACCCGCGCGACCCGGCCGCCCACTACGGCGCCGCGCAGGCCTCGGCCGTCCTCGGCAACCGGGAGGAGGCGCTCCGCCACATCCGGCAGGCGCTCGCGCTCGATGCGGGCTACGCCCGGGAGGCCGCCGCCGACCCGCGGCTCGCCATCCTCCAGGGCGACCCGGAGTTCCTCCGGCTCCTGCGCGAGGCCGGGAAGACCGCCTGAACGGGGCCGGCCGGGCCTTCACCGCCGCCCGCGCCCCGCGCCTACAATGCCCGCCATGGCAGCCCCGCCCGCCATCGCCGCGCGCGGCCTCGTGAAGCGGTACGGCGCCGTCGAGGCGCTCGCCGGCGTCGACCTCGAGGTTGCGCCGGGCGAGGTGGTCGCGCTGCTCGGCCCGAACGGCGCCGGCAAGACGACGCTCGTCGAAATCCTCGAAGGGTTCCGCCGCCCCGGCGCCGGCGAAGCGCGCGTCCTCGGCGAAGACCCGGCCCGCGGCGGCCCGGCCTGGCGCGCCCGCATCGGCGTCGTCTTCCAGTCGGCCGGCTTCTTCGACGTCCTCACCGTGCGCGAGGTAGTGGCGCACTTCGCGAGCTTCTACCCGGCCCCGCTCGACCCGGCCCGCGTCATCGCCATGGTCGGCCTCGAGGGGCAGGAGCGCCGCCGGCTGAAGCACCTCTCCGGCGGCCAGAAGCGGCGCGTCGACCTCGCCCTCGGCATCGTCGGCGACCCCGAGCTGATCTTCCTCGACGAGCCGACGACCGGGCTCGACCCGGAGGGCCGCCGCCAGCTCTGGGCCGTCATCCGGCAGTTCGCCGCCCTCGGCAAGACGGTGCTCCTCACCACCCACTACCTCGAAGAAGCCGAAGCGCTCGCCGACCGGGTCGCGATCATCATCCGCGGGCGGTTCGCGGCGGAGGGCACGCCGGCCGCCATCGGCGGGCGCGAGGAGGGCCGCGCGACGGTCACCTTCCACCTCGCCGGCCGGCTGGCGGAGGCGCCCCTGCCGCCGCTGCCCGGGCTCGAACGGCTGCCGGACGGCCGCGTCGCGCTCGCGACCGCTGCGCCGACCCGGGCCGTCGCCGAGCTCGCCCGCTGGGCGGATGCCCTCGGCGAGCCGGAGCTGCCGGGCCTCGAAATCCGCCGGCCCACGCTCGAAGACGTCTACCTCCGCCTCGTCCGCGCGCACGACGCCGACGCTGCCGCCGCGGCCGCGCTCCCCGCCGGGGGCAGCGCGTGAGCGGGACGCGCCGGCTCGCCCGGCTGGCCCTCCTCCGGCTGCAGATCGAACTGCTCACCTTCTTCCGCACGCCGGACCAGCTCTTCTTCACCTTCCTGCTGCCGGTCCTCTTCGTCGTCGTCTTCTCCACCATCTTCAGCGGCGACATCCAGGGGCCGCCGGGCGAGCCCGCGGTGCCGTTCCCGCAGTACTTCGTGCCCGGGATGATCGCCTCCGGCATCGTGAGCGTGACGTTCGCGAACCTCGCGACCGGCATCGCCGTCGAACAGCACGAAGGCCTCCTCCGGCGGCTGGCGGCGACGCCGCTGCCGCGCTCGGCCTACTTCGCCGGCAAGGTCGCCCTCGCCTTCGTCACGTCCGTCCTCATCGTCGTCGTCATCCTCGCCATCGGGGTGGCCGCCTTCGGGGTCAGCCTCCCGCGCGAGCCGGCGACGTGGGCGGTGTTCGCGGCCGTGCTCGTCCTCGGCGCGGGCTCCTGCTCGCTGCTCGGCATCGCCTACACCCGCATCATCCGGAGCGCCGGGTCGGCCCCGGCGGTCGTCCAGCCGCCCTACCTCGTCCTCCAGTTCATCAGCGGGGTGTTCCTGCAGTACTCGGTCGTGCCGGGCTGGCTGCAGGCGGTCGCGAGCGTCTTCCCGCTGAAGTGGATGGCGCAGGCGCTCCGCTCCGTCTTCCTCCCGGAGTGGGTCGGCCGGGACGAGTACGGCAGCTGGGAAACGGGGACGGCGCTGCTCGTGCTGGCGGCGTGGTTCATCGGCGCGGCCGTGCTGGCCCGGCTGAGCTTCCGCTGGAGCCGGGGCCAGGGCTGAGCGCCGGCCCCGGCCCGCCGCTACTCCTCCCGCTTCCGGCCGCTGAGCGCGATCAGCTCTTCGTGCAGCTCGAACCAGGCGGTGTGGTAGCTCTCCTTCAGCGGCGAAGCGAGCATCGACTGGTCGCCCGCGCGGACCGCCTCGAGCGCGGCGGCGAACCGGCGCGGGTAGGGCGCGAGCCGCGGCGCGAGCGCGGCCGCCTCCGCCACGACCGGGCCGAGCCGGCCGTGGAGGTCTTCGAGCGCAGCGGCGGCGCGGGCCCAGGCCGCCTCGGCCTCGGCGGGCGGCGCCTGCTGCCAGCCGCTCACCAGCGCCTTGAACTCTTTGTCCAGCGCGTCGAAGGCGGCGAAGACGCGGCCGATGGCCGCCGGGTCGATGCCGGCGCGCTCGTCGGCGAGGGCGGCGAGGACGGCGTCGCGGCCGGCGGGGAGCATGGCGAAGCCGCGCGGCGTCTCGCGGGCGAGGCCTTCGGCGGCGGCGGCGCGCAGCTCGGCTTCGACCGCCGCGGGGTCGGCCTCCAGCACGGCGGCGATCCGCTCCGGCGCGGCGAGCCCCTTCAGCCCGAGCGCGCGCAGGACGGCGTAGCGGCTCACGGCGCGCCCGCCGGCAGCCGGCGCGGCACCGTCGCCGGCCCCGCTCCCTGCCGCCTCGGCGGCCCACTGCCGCAGCTTCCGCACCTCGGGGAGGTCGGCCGCGCCGTCGGTCCGGCGGTCGCCGATGAAGAGGAGGCCGCGCGTGCCGTCGACGGTCACCCATTCGCCCTCGGCGATGCGCCGTCCGCCGACGACGAGGGCGCCTTCTTCGACACAGGCATCCTGCAGGCTGCAGACGGCGGGGATGGCCCAGCCCCGGGCGACGACCGCGGCGTGGCTCACGACGCCGCCGGTGGTGGTGACGAGCGCGGCGGCGGCCACCATGCCGTGGACGTCGGAGGGGGAAGTCTCGGGCCGGGCGAGGACGACGCTCGTGCCTTCGGCCGCGAGGGCGGCCGCCCGGTCGGCGTCGCAGCAGAGGACGCCAGCGCCGACGCCCGGCGAGACGGCGAGGCCGCGGCCGGCCGGCTCTGCCGCCGGGTCCACCCCGCCGAGCTTCGCCAGCGCCTGCAGCGTCTCGGCCCCCACCCGCGCCACCGCCTCCGCCCGGCTCAGCGGGAACGACGGGTCCTCCGCCATGTCGACCGCGATGCGGACGGCGGCGAGCGGGCTGCGCCGCCCGATGCGCGTCTGGAGGATGTACAGCCGGCCGGCCATCACCGTGAATTCGACGTCGCACATGTCGCGGTAGTGCCGTTCGAGCCGGTCGAGGTGGCGCAGCAGCTCGTCGTAGACCTCCGGCAGCTGCTCCCGCAGGGCATCGAGGCCGCTGACGGCATGGGTGCCGGCGACGACGTCTTCGCCCTGCGCCCGCGCGAGGTAGTCGCCGAACGCGCCGCGCGCGCCGGTCGAAGGGTCGCGGGTGAAGGCGACGCCGGTGCCGGAGCGGTCATCGAGGTTGCCGAAGACCATCGCCTGAACGGTGGCGGCGGTGCCGAGGCCGCCGTCGATGCCTTCGCGCTCGCGGAAGACGCGGGCGCGGTCGCACTCCCACGAGCGGAACACGGCGCGGATGCCGTCGAGCACCTGCGCGAACGGGTCCGCCGGGATGCCGCCGAAGCGGTCGGCCAGCGCCTGCACGCGGTCGGCCGCGGCGAGCATCGCTGCCGGGGTGCCGTCGTGCATGGCGGCGTGGCTCGCCTGGTCCTCCGGGACGCCGAGGACGATGGCGGCGTAGCCGCGGACGAAGCGGAGCCACGTGTCGGCGGCGAAGCGGGGGTCGCCGCTTTCGCGGGCGAGCGCCTCGCGCACGGCGGGCGTCATGCCGACGTTGAGGAGCGTATCCATCATGCCCGGCATCGAAACCGGGGCGCCGGAGCGGACGGAGACGAGGAGGGGCCGCTCGCCGCCCCCGAAGGTGCGGCCGGTGGCGGCTTCGAGGCGGGCGAGGGCGCCGCGCACCGCCGCATCGAGCCCGGCAGGCCAGCCCTCCGCGAGGAAGCGGCGGCAGACGGCGGTGGTGACGGTGAAGGCCGGCGGCACCGGCAGGCCGAGCTCCTGCGTCATCGTGACGAGCCCGGCGGCCTTCCCGCCGAGCAGCAGCTTCGCATCCGTGCCCGCCGGCAGCGGGTCGCCGAGGAAGACGACGTCCATCGCCGGCACCTCAGGGCAGCGCGAGCACGGTGACCGTGCCGGCGTCGCCGTCCACCGCGATGGTGGCGCCGTCCGGGATCCGCTTCGTCGCGTTCGTCACCGAGGGCACGCAGGGGATGCCGAGTTCGCGGCTCACGATCATCGCGTGGCTCTGGGCCGCGCCGACATCGACGACGACGGCCGCGGCGGGCACGAAGAGCGGCGTCCACGAGGGGTCGGTGATCGGCGCGACGAGGATGTCGCCCGGCTCGAGGCCGCGCGGGTCGAGCGGGTCGAGGACGACGCGGGCGCGGCCCGTCGCCTTCCCCGCGCAGCCCTGGTAGCCCTGCAGCACGTCGCCCGGCTTCACCGGTTCGATGCGGACGTCGGCCTTCTTCGGCCAGGTGTCCGGGTCCGGGATTTCGCCCCAGAAGACGAACGGCTCCTGCAGGCTGTTGTACTCCTCGTAGAGCGCCTTCCGCTCGCGGATGGTGCCGAGGTACTTCGCCGGGTGCTGCAGCCAGTCGTCGAACTCGCTCGCGACGAGGAAGGCGTAGTCGCCCTCGTCGTCGAGGTGGCCGGCGGCGACCATCCGGCGGCCGATGGTGTGGAGGGCCATCCGGACTTCGTGGATCATCCGGATGTTGTTCGTCTTCGTGCGTTCGCGGCCGGCCTGGAAGACGCGGGCGGCGTTGGCGGCAGCGAGGAAGAGGCCCTGCGTCTGCGGGTCGCCGGCGAGCATGGCGGCGATCTCCTGCGTGACGCGCTCGCGCTCGGCGGCGAGTTCGGCGTTGCGGGCGGCCGGGTTGGCGCTCTCCGGCGCGAGCCGCATCCGGTCGATGGCGGCGAGGGCGAGCTCCGGCTTCGTCTCCCAGGTGTGGCAGCGGCTCTCCCATTCGTTCGGGCCGCGGCAGCCGTAGTCGTAGAGGAACGCATCGAAGGCGGCGAGGAACCGCTGCCCGTTCTCGCCGAGCCCCCGGATGCGGTCGAGCACGCCCTCGACGCCGGCATCGAAGGCCGCGCTCAGCTCGCGGTCGGCCGCGATCATCCGGCCCATCTCCCACATCCGGAGCGACGGCGCGGCCGATTCGACGTCGCCGACGCCCTGGATGACGCGGAGGGCATCGGCCGGCCGCCCAACGGCGGCGCAAATTTGCGTCACGGCGCCGACGGGCACCGTCGACACGAAGGTGGTGAAGATGTGCTCGGAGAAGAGCCGGCGATGGTTGGCGAGCGCGATGCCCTTGCCGTAGGCCCAGAGCGCCTCGTTGGAGAGGTTCTCCAGCTCCGGCCGGGCGGCGCGCAGGCCGGCGACGCGCTTCGCATCGAGCGCGGGCCGCTCGAGCTGCTGCACGGTCATCGCCCATTCGAACGTCTTGCCGAGCGCGGCCGTCCGCTCCTCGTTGTGGTCGCCGGGCGCCGGCTCATACGGCGGGATGCCGGGCTGCGCGCCATAGAAGAGGTCGTCCATCGCCTGGGCGGAAAGCCCCGGCGCGCGCTCGCCGAGGATGCGCGTGACCTGCGCGTTCAGGTAGCAGTACGAGCCGAAAATCCCGAGCGTCTCGAGGTTGTCGGGGTCGAACTCGTCGTAGGTGAACGCGCCCATGCGCACGAGGGCGTCGCGCCAGGCGCCCTCCGTGTCCTGCTCCATCAGGAGCGTGTAGGAGAGCGGCGAGACCGGGTCCGGGAAGACTTCGCCGACGTTGGCGCGCGTCCAGAGCGGGTAGCGCTTGCTGGGGCGGCTGCCGACCACCCAGGGCTTCATGCGGGACCTCCAGGGGCGGGAGTTGGCGGCCGGGAGGGCACCGCGCGCCGCCGGCCGGGCCCGTATTCTGCCATAGACCGGGGATATGGGTGGTATCGGCGCCGTACTGGCCGCCCGGCCAGCGGCCCGCTCAGCTGCCCGGCGGCGGCGCCTCGTGGACCGGGTCGGCCTCGAGGATGAAGCGGCGGAACGCCTCGGCGGCCTCCAGCCCCTTCACCGCGCCGGCCGCGCGCGCCCGCGCCTCGACGAAGGCGGCCACTTCCGGCCCGATCTGGCTCGGGTGGCAGAGGAGCGCCTGCTTCTTCAGCTCCACCGTCTCCGAGATGTCGACCCACGCGTTCGGCTCGGCCGAGGTGGCGAGCCACACCTGCCGCACCTTCCACGGCTGGTAGCCGTCGACGAGCAGCTCGGGGAAGGTGAGCCGGTCGCGCGCCGTCGGGAAGACGGCATCGAGCGCGACATCGCCCGCGACCCGGTGGTCCGGGTGGTTGATGTAGGTATCGGAGACGAACCGGTTCGTCGGGTCGAAGGTAATGAGGGAGTGGGGCCGGTACTTCCGGATGAGCCGGGCGAGGTCGCGCCGGAGCTCGAGCGTGGGCTGGAGGTAGCCGTCCGGGTAGCCGAGGAATTCGAAGTTCCGCACCCCGAGGACGGCGCCGGCGGCCCGCTGCTCCGCCTCGCGGATGACGGCGAGGCGCTCGCTCGTCATCTCCGGGTCGTCGCTGCCCTTGTCGCCCTTCGTGATGACGACGTAGGTGACTTCGCAGCCGCGGGCGGCCCACTTCGCGACGGTGCCGCCGCAGAGGAATTCGGCGTCATCCGGGTGGGCGACGACGACCATGGCGCTCGGGGGGACGAACTCGGTAGCAGCCAATCAGGAGCCTCCTTCGGTGCGTTGCGCGATGCAACCATGGTAGCCCACGCCGTTGGGAAACCGTTGGGTTTGACGCCCCGGGCGTTGGGTCCGCGGGCGCCGGGCCCAACACCTGCCGGCCCATCCGCGGCGGGCTCGCGCCGTTCCAACCGCCCACCAACACCTTTCCCAACGCCCGCCCAACGGCCTGCGGATTCGAACCCAACGCGCCCAACGGCCTGCTGCTGCTCCTCTTCTTCCTCTTCCAATCCGAAGGAGGGCATGGTTCCATGGGATCAGGATGCTCGATGCGGTCGAAATCACGGTGAAGGGCGGAAACGGCGGCCACGGGCTCGTGAGCTACCACCGCGAGAAGTTCGTGCCCCAGGGCGGCCCGGATGGGGGCGACGGCGGCCGCGGCGGGCGCGTCTTCCTCCGCGCCGTCGATGACGTCTACACGCTCGAACTCTACCGCTCGCGGAAGCGGTTCCAGGCCGCGCACGGCGGCAACGGCGGCCCGAACCTCCGCCACGGCGCGAACGGCGAGGACCTCTACCTCGAGGTGCCGGTCGGCACCGTCGTCCACGACGCCGATACCGGCGACCTGCTCGCCGACCTCGCCGAGGTGGGGCAGGAGGTGCTCGTCGCCCATGGCGGCCGCGGCGGCTGGGGGAACAAGCGGTTCGCCACGCCGACGAACCAGACGCCCGGCTACTCGCAGAAGGGGCAGGAGGGCGAAGAGCGCCGCCTCCGCCTCGAACTCCGGCTGCTGGCCGACGTCGGCCTCATCGGCCTGCCGAACGCCGGGAAGTCGACCCTCCTCGCCGCCGTTTCGAACGCGAAGCCGAAGATCGCGAGCTACCCGTTCACCACGCTCGAGCCGATGCTCGGCGTCGTCAACGTCGGCTGGGAGCGGTTCACCCTCGCCGACCTGCCCGGGCTGGTGGAAGGCGCCTCCGAAGGCTACGGGCTCGGCTTCGAATTCCTGAAGCACATCCGGCGCTGCCGCGTGCTGCTCCACGTCGTTTCGTGCGAATCGCCGGACCCGGTGACCGATTTCGAACTCATCGAAGGCGAGCTGCGGGCGTACGACCCCGGCCTCGCGCACGTCGTCCGGGTGGTGGCGGTCACGAAGGCGGACCTCGACCACGCGGCGGCGGCGCGCTCGGCGGAGGCGCTGGCCGCCCACCTCGGCCGGCCCGTGCGGGTGATCTCCGCGCACGACGGCACGGGGCTCGAGCCGCTGAAGGAGGAGCTGATGGCGCTCGTCGCCGCCGAGCGGGCGCGGGCCGCCAGCCAGCCCCCGGCCGAGGTGCCGGTCATCCGCCCTGCGCCGGTCGACCGCTTCGTGGTCACCATCGACGAGGACGGGCGGTACGTGGTCGACGGCTACACGGCGGTGACGTTCGTGAAGATGATGGACACCGGCATGCCGGGCGCGCTGGACGAGGTGATGCGGCGGCTGGAGCGCTGGGGCATCGCGAAGGAGCTGCGGCGGCTGGGGATCCGGCCGGGCGATGTGGTGGTCTTCGACGACGTGGAGATCGCCTGGGAAGGCTGACCTTCACAGCGCCCCGCCGGGGGCGTAGGCTCCTCCGGCGGGACAGTCCCGGTGGAGCTGGAATTTCGGTCGGAGGAGCTGCGGCGCCGGTATCTCGATCCCGGCGAGGCCGAGCGGGCGTGGGGACGCGCTGTAGCCCGCAAGTACGTCCAGCGAGTTGATATTCTGAGAGCCGCCGGGTCGCTGGCCGAGCTCGCTGCGCTGGTCTCACTGCGGCTCCACCCGCTGAAAGGCGCACGCGCCGGGCAGTATGCCCTTTCGCTCAACGACCGGTGGCGGCTCATCGTTACCGTCGATGCCGCAGGGGTCGTTTGGGTCGAGGAGGTGACGAACCACTATGGCGACTGACGATTCCGGGACCTGGACGGCCCACCCCGGGGAGTTCCTCGCGGAGGAGCTCGCCGCCCGCGGCATGTCGCAGGCGGAGCTGGCGCGCCGCACCGGTCGCTCCGCCCGGCTCATCAACGACATCATCAGGGGCAAGCGGCAGATCACCGAAGAGGTCGCGCTCGACCTCGAGCAGGTGCTCGGCGCTCCGGCGGAGTTCTGGCTCCGGCTCGAACTCCAGCACCGCCTCCGGCTCGCCCGCCAGCGGCGCCAGCAGGCCGCGGCCGCCGGCTGACCTTCACAGCGCCCCGCCGGGGGCGTAGGCTCCCCGCACCACCATTTCGTTCGGGCAGGGAGCCATGGACTACGAGCAGATCCTCTACGAGAAGCGCGGCCACACCGTCGTCATCACCATGAACCGGCCGGAGCGGCTGAACGCCTGGACCTGGAAGATGGCGGCCGAGCGGAACGACGCCTTCCGCCGCGCCAACGCCGACCCGGAGGTCGCCTCCATCATCCTCACCGGCGCGGGCCGCGGCTTCTGCGCCGGCGCCGACGTCCGCGACGCCTTCCAGCGCGGCCTCGATTCGCAGGGGCAGGCCCGGCAGGGGGCCCGCGACGACACCAACTACGTCGAACTCGTCCGCACCTCGAAGCCGATGATCGCCGCCGTCAACGGCGTCTGCGTCGGCGTCGGGCTCACCTCCATCCTGCCGATGGACATCATCATCGCCTCCGACCAGGCGCGCTTCGGCATGTTCTTCGTGAAGATGGGCCTCGTCCCCGAGCTGGCGAGCACCTACTTCCTCACCCAGCGCGTCGGCTTCGGCATGGCGAGCGACATGTGCCTGACTGGCCGGCTCGTCGACGCCGAGGAGGCCTACCGCACCGGGCTCGTCCAGAAGGTCGTGCCGCACGACCGGCTGATGGACGCGGCGATGGAGTACGCGAACCTGCTCGCCCAGAACCCGGACCGGCAGATGGGCTGGATCAAAGAGCTCATCACGAAGAACGGCGCGAACCCCGACTACAACGAAGTGATGCGGCTCGAGCACGGCCGCATCAACGAGTGCTACAGCACGCCGGAGCACCGCGAGGCGGTCACCGCCTTCCAGGAGAAGCGGCCGGCGAAGTTCCGCTAGCGGCCGGCGCCGCGGGCGGCCTCGCGCATCGCCTGCCACTGCTCGGCGGTGAGCCCCATGGCCGCAGCCAGCCGCTGGCCGAACTCCTCCAGCGAGCGGCCGGCCGTCAGGCCGCCGTCGACGACGATCGCCTGGCCGGTCACGTAGCTCGCTTCGTCGCTCGCCAGCCAGAGGGCGGCGTTCGCGATGTCGGCCGGCTGGCCCGAGCGGCCGAGCGGCGCCCAGTTCGCCAGCGCCGCGTCGATCCGAGGCAGGAGCGCATCGGCGGCGGGGCCGCTCAGCCCCATCCCGGCGGCGAAGATGTTCGTGACCGTGACGCCGGGGCAGATGGCGTTGACCCGGATGCCGAACTCCGCCAGCTCGACGGCGAGGCAGCGGCTCAGGTGGGCGACGGCCGCCTTCGCCGCGCTGTAGACCACCGGGCCGAACCCGGCCTGCAGCCCCGCCACGCTCGACGTGTTCAGGATGACGCCCCGGCGGGCCGGCTTCATCGCCCGCGCCGCGTGCTTCGCGCCGAGGACGACGCCCCGCAAGAGCACCGCCATCGTCTGGTCGTAGGCCGCCATGTCGAGCTCGTCGATCGGCCCGCCGACGCCGCCGAAGCCGGCGTTGTTGAACATCACGTCGAGCCGGCCCCACTTCGCCAGCGCATGGTCGACGGCGCCGGCGACCTCTGCCTCCTCGGCGACGTTGGTGCGGAGGAAGCTGGTCTGCGTGCCGAGCGCCTCGGCGAGGTGGTGGCCGCGCTCCTCCTGCACGTCGGCGATGACGACGCGCGCGCCCTCGGCGACGAACGTGCGGACCGTCTGTTCGCCGATGCCGCTGGCGCCGCCGGTGACGATGGCGACCTGGCCTTCGAGCCTGCCCATGGGCTGAGCCTCCGAAACGGGGGTATCGTGGGGCGGAGTCTACGGGCCGGGCGGCCCACGGGCGATGCCGCGAGAGCGGCGTGAGAAGCGGTGCCGTACCGTGCCCCCGGTGATCGCCCGGGGCTCCCTGCGGCGTATCCTCTTCGCCCCGCCGACGCCTGCGGCGGGCCAGCCCCGGAGGTGTGCGCGAGGATGAGCGACAGCGAGCCGTACCTGACCTGGGTCGCCCCCGAGCGGGTGACGCCGGAGACCTGGCTGCCGGGCGGCGACCTTCCGCCGCTGGCGCCGGGCACGCGGGTGCTGCTCGATTGCACCGCCGTGCGGGAGGTGACGGTCCCGGCGGAGAACATCGCCGCCGCCGCGCAGCAGCTCCACCGGATGGGCGTGCGGCTGGCGCTGCTGGCCGGGTCGCCGCTCGTCTTCGGCCTCGGCCGGCAGGCGATCCAGCTTTCCGGGCTGCCGGAAGGCGTCGCCTTCGCCGTCTTCATGGCGCGCGATGAAGCGCTCCGCTGGCTGCTCGGCGCACGCGGCATGCACTGAGCGGCCTTCCCGCGCGGCGGCGGTGAGTAGCAATCAGCAACCCGCATGCTATGCTGCCCGAAATCCCGCCGCCGCCCCGCGGCCCAACGGAGCCCCTCCCGATGTCCAGCCTCATCGCCATCGAAGACGCCGGCCACGTCCGCACCATCCGCCTCAACCGCCCGGAGGTGAAGAATGCGCTCAACCAGGAGCTCGCCTGGGGCATCGTCACCGCCATCGAAGACGCGATGAAGGTCGACGACGCCTGGGTCATCTGCCTGACCGGCACCGGCGACGCCTTCTGCTCCGGCCTCGACCTCCGCGGGCCGGGCGACTACAGCCCGAAGAGCCCGCTGACCACCCAGCTCGACGACCTCAGCTGGGTCTCCGAATTCCTCCTCACCCTCCGGCAGAAGTGCGACAAGCCGATCATCGGCGCCATCAACGGCGTGGCCGTGGGCGCCGGCCTCTCGCTCGCGCTGGCCACCGATATCCGGCTGATGAAGCGGAGCGCCCGCATCCTCGCCGGCTACCCGCGCATCGGCGGCTCGCCGGACGGCGGCATGACCTTCACCCTCTCCCAGGCGATCGGCTACGAACAGACGATGCGCTTCCTGCTCGAAAACAAGACGGTCGATGCGGAGGAGGCGCTCCGCCTCGGCCTCGTCGGCGAAGTGGTGGACGACGACCGCTGGGAGGCGCGCGTGGCCGAGTACTGCCAGGGCCTCTGCGCGACCGTCTCGCCGATCACGATGCGGCTCACGAAGCGGACCGTGGTGAAGGCGACGACGGCGATCGACCTCGAAGCGCAGTGCCGGCTCGAGCTCTCGAGCATCCGGATGGCGTTCGCCAGCGAGGACGGCAAGGAGGCCCGCCGCGCCTTCATGGAGAAGCGGCCGCCCGTCTTCCGGGGCCGCTGACCTCCCGGATCGAAACGTTCACGGGCCGTTCGCGGAGCGTTGACCTGCCGGGCCCACCATCCCGCGGCAGGTTCCCGGCACCGATCCCCAGGGGCAAACGGAGCGATCGACGCCTGTTGCGGGCCGACCTTCGCGGGCGCAGGCCGGGATGCGCCCGCCCCTTTTTCCCGCCGCCGGCCTCCTGACGGCCGTCGGCAGCAGCGCCCGCCTCCGCCGTCCCGCGCCGCGGCCGGCCCGGCTACACTGGTTCGTATGACGGCCATCGTCCGCCCGGCCCAGCCGGCCCCGTTCAAGCTCGTTTCCGATTTCCAGCCCACCGGCGACCAGCCGGAGGCGATCGCGAAGCTCGTCGACGGCGTCGAGCGGGGCGACCGCTACCAGACGCTGCTCGGCGTCACCGGCTCCGGCAAGACGTTCACCATCGCGAACGTCATCGCCCGGACCGGCCGGCCGACGCTCGTCCTCGCCCACAACAAGACGCTCGCCGCCCAGCTCTGCGCCGAGCTGAAAGAGTTCTTCCCCGAGAACGCCGTCGAGTACTTCGTCAGCTACTACGACTACTACCAGCCCGAGGCCTACATCCCGCGGACCGACACCTACATCGCGAAGGACGCGGACATCAACGACGAGATCGACAAGCTGCGTCACGCGGCCACGCGGGCGCTCTTCAGCCGGCGCGACGTCATCATCGTCGCCAGCGTCAGCTGCATCTACGGCCTCGGCGAACCGGCCCAGTACCAGGAGTTCGTCCTCCGCTTCCGGAAGGGCGAGCGCTTCAGCCGGCAGGAGGCCGTCCGCCGGATGGTCTCGATGCAGTACGAGCGGAACGACCAGAACGTCGTCCGCGGCCGCTTCCGGGTGCGCGGCGATTCGCTCACCATCCTCCCCAGCTACGAAGAGCTGGCCGTCCGCATCGACTTCTGGGGCGACGAGGTGGAGCGGATCGTCGAGCTGGACCCGCTCACCGGCGAAATCGTGGCCGAGCGCGACGAGATCGACATCTACCCGGCGAAGCACTTCGTGACCACCGCCGACCGGCTCGAACAGGCGATCGCCGGCATCGAAAAGGAGCTGGAGGAGCAGCTCGCCTGGCTCCGTTCGCAGGGGAAGATCCTCGAGGCCGCCCGCCTGGAGGAGCGCACCCACTACGACATCGAAGCGCTCCGCGAAACGGGCTACTGCCCCGGCGTCGAGAACTACTCCCGCCACCTGCAGGCGCGCGAGCCCGGCTCCACCCCGTGGTGCCTCCTCGACTACTTCCCGGACGACTGGCTGCTCGTGGTCGATGAGTCGCACATCACGCTGCCGCAGGTGCAGGGCCAGTACTTCGGTGACCGCGCCCGGAAGGAGACCCTCGTCGAATACGGCTTCCGGCTGCCCAGCGCGCTCGACAACCGGCCGCTCACCTTCGAAGAGTTCGACCGCCACATCAACCAGGCGATCTTCGTGAGCGCCACGCCGGGCGACTACGAGCTGCGCGTCTCCAGCCAGGTGGTGGAGCAGGTCATCCGCCCGACGGGCCTGCTCGACCCCGAGATCGTCGTGAAGCCGACGAAGAACCAGGTCGACGACCTGATGGACGAGATTCGCCGGGTGGTCGACAAAGGCCAGCGCGCCCTCGTCACCACGCTCACGAAGAAGATGGCGGAGGACCTCGCCGACTACCTGAAGGAGATGGGCATCAAGACCCACTACCTCCACTCGGAGGTCGAGACGCTCGACCGGGTGGAAATCCTGCGCGACCTGCGGCTGGGGGTGTACGACGTGGTGGTCGGCATCAACCTCCTGCGCGAGGGGCTCGACCTGCCGGAGGTGTCGCTCGTCTGCATCCTCGACGCCGACAAGGAGGGCTACCTCCGCTCGAACCGGTCGCTCATCCAGACGATCGGCCGGGCAGCGCGCCACGTGGAAGGCCGGGTGGTGATGTACGCCGACACCATCACCGGGAGCATGCAGCAGGCGATCGACGAGACCTACCGGCGGCGGCGCATCCAGGAGGCCTACAACCGGGAGCACGGCATCCAGGCCGCCAGCATCCAGAAGGCGATCCGCGACATCACCGACCACGTGCGGATGCAGGCGGCGGAAGAGAAAGCAGGCTACGAGGCCGGCGCGCCGGCGCCTGCGGAGCTGCCGAAAGACGAGCTGCTGCGGATGGTGAAGGAGCTCGAGACGCAGATGAAAACGGCGGCGAAGAACCTCGAGTTCGAGAAGGCTGCCGCCCTGCGCGACCGGATCGTCGAGCTCCGCCGCGAGCTGGTGGGCACCGATTCGGAGGAGCTGGCGCTCTTCGCGGCCGCGGCCGGCAAGGGCGGCCCGCTCCGCTTCGGCCGGAGCCAGGCCGGCGGCCGCGACCGCAGCCGCCGCTACCGGCGGTAAGGGCCGCTTCCCGGCTCCCGCCTCCCGCGACAGCGGCGTGTTCGCGTTCGCCCCGGCGAGGGTGCACCATGGCGGCGTGCGCATCCTCGGCATCGACCCCGGCCTCAACGTCACCGGCTACGGCCTCATCGAAGTCGCCGGCGACCGCGCCGTCCACGTCCGCCACGGGGTGATTCGCACCCGGCCGGCGGAGGCGCGGCCCGCGCGGCTGCTCGCCCTGCGCGAAGGGGTGCTCGCCGTCGCCCGGGAGAGCGGCGCCGCAGCGGCGGCCATCGAATCCGGCTTCGTCGGTCAGAACGTGCGCTCGGCGCTGCTCCTCGGCGAAGCGCGGGCCGCGGCCATCCTCGCCCTCGCCGATGCCGGGCTGGAGGTGGCCGAATACGCCCCCGCGATGGTGAAGCAGACGGTCGCCGGCTTCGGCCGCGGCGAAAAGGAGCAGGTCGCGCGGATGGTGGCCTTCCAGCTCGGCCTGCCGAAGCCGCCGTCGCCGGAGGACGCCGCCGACGCGCTCGCCGTGGCGATCACCCACTGGGCGCATGGCCGGCTGGCGGGGCTGCCGCGCCGCTGAGCCTGCCGCTCAGCCGAACGCCCAGTGGAGCCCCAGCCCCAGGCAGAGCAGCAGCCCGAAGCGCAGGTGGAGCAGCGCCGCATCGCGCAGGAGGAAGTTCAGCCGGCGCGGGTTAGCCCCCGCACGGACGGCGCTGAGCGTGCGGGCCATCGGCCGGAGGAACGGCAGCGTGAGGAGCGCGAGCAGCGCCGGCCACGGCACCAGCCCGGCGGCCGCGCCGCCGACGAGCGAGAGGTAGGCCGCCGCCAGCAGCAGCCAGAACTCCGCCTCCGCCGCCCGCCGCCCGAGGATGACCGCGAGCGTGCGCTTCCCCACCGCCCGGTCGTGGTCGAGGTCGCGCAGGTTGTTCGCCTGCAGGATGGCGGCGGCGAGGAAGCCGAGCGGCAGCGAGACGGCGAACGCCTCCCGGGTCCACGCTTCGGCCTGCACGAACGCGGCGCCCATGACGACCGCGGGGCCCATGAAGGCGAAGACGACGGCTTCGCCGAGCGCGCGGTAGGCGAGGTGGAGCGGCCAGCCGGTGTAGAGGAAGCCGGCGAGGAGGCCCGCGCCGCCGACCCAGAGCAGCTGCCAGCTGACCGCCGCGCAGAGGACGATGCCGATGGCCGCCCCTGCGGCGAAGCAGGCGAGGCCGGCGGCCAGAACCTGCCGCGGGCTGAGGATGCCCTGCTGGATGGCGCCGGGCGGGCCGAGCGCGCCCGGGCCGTCGCTCCCTTTCCGGTAGTCGTAGTAGTCGTTCACGAAGTTGGTGCCGGCGAGGAAGAGGACGGCGCCGAGGATGGCGAGGAGCGCCGTCCACCAGGTGAACGCCGCCGGCGCGGCGATGAGCGTGCCGGCGAGGGCGGGCACCGCCGCGGCGGTGAACGAAACGGGGCGTGCTGCGGCGAACCAGGCGCGCGGCGAGGGCATCGCCGCGGAGCGTACGTGCTCGCCGCCGCCCGGGGAAGGCGGGGGATGGGGTGCTCAGGGCGGCGGAGCCCACGCCGCGACCCCGGCTGCCGCTGCCGCCCGGCGAAGCCGCTCGTCGAGCGTGGCGAGCGGGAGCCCCTCCGCCCGGGCGAGCGCGACGTACGCGGCGTCGTATACCGAGAGGTGCTGGTCGAGGGCGAGGTCCGCGAGCTCCAGCCGCGCGGTCGGGCTGCCGGGGGCCTCCGAGACCACGATGGGCAGGCTCGCAAGGAGGTCGAAAACGTATCCGAGTTCCTGGCGGGATAGGCGCCCGCGGCGGACCGCGGCGGCCAGGGCGTTGACGACTTCGTAGCACCAGAGCGCCGGCACGAAGGCAGCGTCGTGCTCGAGCGCACCCAGCGCGGCGTCGGCGTAGCCGTCCGTCTCGTCGCGAAACAGCCACGACAGCGTGACGGACGCGTCGACCACGAACGGCACTAGCGGCGCCGCCCCTCATCGATCAGGTCGCGCACATCGAGGCCCACAAAAGCGTGCCGCGCCCGGAATGCGCGCATCTCCCGAATTGCATCGGCGGCCGAAGGGCAAGTCCGGCCAGAAGGGCTGACGCGGCCGACGTCCGCCCCTGCGCGGGTCAGGATGGCAGACTCGCCCGCCGCGAGCGCTGCGGCGATGGCGGCAGCTGCGTTCGGGTCGTCGAGCGAGATGCGGCGCATGGCGCTGCCATCCTAGCACGGCCGGGGCCGTCACCGTCCGTGTGCCCGGCGAGCCGGACCCGGAGAAGGCGCTCGAAAAGATTCGCGAACTGACCGGCGCCCCCCGCTAGCCGCCCTGCCGCACCAGCCCCAGCGCCCACTCCACCACATCGCGCGCGGTGAAGCTGTCGAACCAGCGGGCGACATGGAGCGCGTATTCGTGGAACAGCTTCGCGGCGGTCGTGCCGGCCAGCGCCAGCGCCGTCGGCACCCGCTCCCAGCGGAAGCCCCGCCACCACCGCCGCGTGAACGCGGCGAACAGGAACCAGAATTCGAACACGTTCGGGAAGAGCATCAGCACCCAGCGCTCGCCCGTCAGCTCGAACAGCGCGAAACCCACCATCCGGAAGGCGTACAGCGCCACCGCAATCGCGCGCGCCGGCCCCTCCCACCGCAGCGCCACCACGAGGAAGAGCGCCAGGTACACCTGGTCGCACCACTTGTCGAACGACTGGTAGTTGCGCACCCCGCCGAGGTCGAGGTACGCCCGCAGGAAGAGGTCGGAGAGGTCGACGAGGATGGCGAGGATGCCGCCGAAGAGCGCCCAGCGGAGCACCGGCAGCGAGCCGAGCACCCGCACGGCGAGGATGACCCACATCTCCAGCGTCACGGCGCACCATCATACCCCGCATCTGCTGGCCGCCCGGCCGGGAATTGCGCCGAACGGGCCGCGAAACCCCGGCGGCGAAGCTGACCGGGCTGGCCCGCCAGCCGATTGGCGCGCCGGTCAGCGGGCGCTTGTGCGCGAGTGCCACTTGCCCGATTTCCTGAGGAGCCACTAGACTCCCGCCCCAAACGGACAGGGGGTGGCGGCTACGGTCAGCGCGAACGGTTCCCAGGCACTGCTCAGCGTCCGGAACGTCTCGCTCCGCTTCGGCGGCCTCGTGGCGCTCGATAACGTCTCGTTCGATGTGCCGGCGGGGAAGATCCTCGGCCTCATCGGGCCGAACGGCGCGGGCAAGACGACCATGTTCAACGCCATCACGCGGCTCTACCGGCCGCAGGCGGGCGAAATCTGGTTCGGGCAGACGAACCTGCTCGGGCTCGCGCCGCACGAAGTGCCGCGGCTCGGCATCTCCCGCACCTTCCAGAACCTCGCCCTCTTCGCCTCGATGACGGTGCGCGACAACATCCGCGTCGGCCTCCACGCGACGACGAAAGCCGACGTCTTTTCGCAGGCGCTCCGCCTGCCGTGGGTCGGCCGCGAAGAGCGCCGCACCGAGCAGGTTGTTGACGAGGCGATCGACTACCTCGGCCTGCGCGCCGTCGAGCGGCACCCGGCGGCCGGGCTCCCCTTCGGCACCCTGAAGCGGATCGAGCTCGCGCGAGCGCTCGTCGCCCGGCCGAAGCTCCTCCTGCTCGATGAGCCGGCCGGCGGCCTCAACCACGAAGAGGTCTTCGCCCTCGGCGCCCTCATCCGCGACATCCGCGAACGGTTCGATGTCACCATCCTGCTCGTGGAGCACCACATGGGCCTCGTCATGAGCATCAGCGACCGCGTCGTCGTGCTCGATTTCGGCAAGAAGATCGCCGAGGGCACGCCCGACGAGGTGCGCCGCAATCCCGAGGTCATCCGCGCCTACCTGGGGGTGGAGGCATGAGCGCCATCCTCGAAGCCGTCGGCCTCCGCGCCGCCTACGGCGACCGCCCGGTGCTCTTCGGTATCGACCTCCGCGTGCCCGACCGCGGCATCGTCGCCCTCCTCGGCGCGAACGGCGCGGGCAAAACGACGACCCTCCGCGCCCTCCTCGCCGAGGTGCGCACCTGGGGCGACGTCCGCTACCAGGGCCAGTCGATCGCCGGCAAATCCACGCAGGACCTCGTCCGCATGGGCATGGTGATGGTGCCCGAGGGCCGCGGCACCTTCACCGACTTCACCGTCGAAGAGAACCTCCTCCTCGGCGCCTACTCCCGCCGGGACAAGGACGGCATCCGGCGCGACATCGAGCGGATGTACGGCTACTTCCCCGTGCTCGGCCAGCGGCGGAAGCAGCGCGCCGGCTCGATGTCCGGCGGCGAACAGCAGATGCTCGCCATCGCCCGCGCGCTCATGTCGCGGCCGAAGCTCCTCCTGCTCGATGAGCCGTCGCTCGGGCTGGCGCCGCTCATCGTGCAGGAGATCTTCGGCATCCTCACGACCATCAACCGCGAGGAAGGCGTCAGCATGCTCCTCGTCGAACAGGACGCGGTTCGAGCGCTCAAGGTTGCGACGTACGCCTACCTGCTCGAGACGGGCCGGGTCGCGCTCGAAGGCACCGCCGACCGGCTCGCCGCCAGCGACGACGTGCGGCGCGCCTACCTCGGCTACTGAGGCGAAGGGAGAAGGGAGGGACCGATGACCGAATTCATCCAGCTGGTCCTCGCGGGCACGGCGAACGGCTGCATCTACGGCCTGCTCGCCCTCGCGCTCGTGCTCATCTACCGCTCCACGCACATCATCAACTTCGGCCAGGGCGAGATGGCGATGTTCTCGACCTACATCTGCTGGTCGTTCCTGAACGCCGGGATGGGCTACTGGCTGGCGGTGCCGCTCACGCTCATCCTCGCCTTCGCCGCCGGCATCGCCGTCCAGCGCATCCTCATCCGGCCGGTGCAGAACGCGCCGGAGCTGACGATCGTCATCGTCACGCTCGGCCTCTACCTCTTCTTCAACTCGCTGGCGCTCTGGATCTACTCCGGCGTGCCGAAGCCGTTCCCCCTGCCGACAGGCATCCGGCAGGCCTCCTGGCAGGTGGGCGACATCTTCATCATCCCGTACCACCTGTTCATCTTCGCGGTGCTCATCACGCTGATGGCCGTGCTCTACGTGCTCTTCCAGCGGACGAAGCTGGGGCTCGGCTTGCGGGCCGCGGCGGCGCAGCCGGCCTCCAGCCGCCTCGTCGGCATCAACGTGAACTGGATGCTGGCGCTCGGCTGGGGCATCGCTGCGGCGGCCGGGGCGCTCGCGGGGATGCTCTCCGCGCCGGTCGTCCAGCTCGAGCCGAACTTCATGGCCACCATCCTCATCTTCTCGTTCGCCTCGGCGACGCTGGGCGGGTTCGATTCGCCGCCGGGCGCGGTGGTCGGCGGCATCGCCATCGGCAACATCGTCGCCCTCGGCGGCCGCTACATCGAATTCATCGGCACCCAGCTCGATATCGTCCTTGCGCTCGTCGTCATCGTCGCCGTCCTCCTCATCCGCCCGGCGGGCCTCTTCGGGCGGCAGGTCGTCCAGAGGGTGTAGGCCATGGATTTCGTGCGCTCCTTCGATTACCGCCGGAACTGGTTCTTCCCCCTCTTCGTCGTGGCGGGGCTGGTGTGGCTGCTGGCCGAGCCGGCAAGCCTCGATGCCATCCCCGCCGTCGGCGGCCTCATCGGCCCCTTCGCGGGCATGGCGGCCCTGCTCAGCCTCGTCGCCATCGGCACGGTCATCGTGGCGACGGCCCTCCGGCCGGTGCTCGACCGCGGCCCGCAGGCGGAGCGCGCGCTCCGCTGGATCGGCTACGGCCTGATCATCGCCTTCTTCGCCTTCATGCCGCTCTACGTCGAAGCGATCCCGCACGGCTCGATGCTGAAGATGACGGTCGCGATCCAGTTCATGATGGTGATCGTCGGCATCAATCTGCTGACGGGCTTCGGCGGGCAGATTTCGCTCGGCCAGAGCGCCTTCTTCGCCATCGGCGGCTACACCCTCGCCATCGGATTCCGCGAATGGAACATGCCGTGGGGCTGGTCGCTCCTCATCGCGCCGCTCATCGCGGGGACGCTCGGGTTCCTCATCGGCATCCCGGCGCTCCGCTTCAAGGGCCCGTACCTCGCGCTCGCCACGCTCTCGCTGGCCGTGACGGTGACGCCGCTGGCGAAGAAGTTCGAGGAGTTCACGGGCGGCGTCCAGGGCGTCGTCATGTTCGGCAAGCTGAGCGTGCCGTTCTGGCAGGACAACCTGGACCGCTTCTTCTACTACACGACGGCGCTGCTCGCGCTGCTCGTCTTCGTGCTGGCGGCGAACCTCCGCCGGGGCCGCTTCGGGCGCGCCCTCATCGCCATCCGCGATAACGAGACGGCTGCCTCGGCGATGGGCGTGAACGTGGCGCTCTACAAGATGACGGCCTTCGGCATCGCGGGCGCCTTCGCCGGGCTCGCCGGCGCCCTCAACGGCGTTGTCATCCAGTTCGTCTCGCCGGACCAGTATTCGCCGCTGCTGTCGATCCGCTTCCTCGTCGGCGCTGTCATCGGCGGCGTGGCGACCATCAACGGCGCCATCATCGGCGGCCTCTTCCAGCAGTTCGTGCCGGATGTCACCGTCTCCATCAACAAGTCCGCGCCGGATGCCATCCAGGCGATCATCCTCATCGTCGTGATGTACACGATGCGGCACGGTGTGGCCGGCTTCCTGCAGGAGACGTGGCGGTACGCGCGCTCCGGCCTCCGCCTCCGCAAGCCGGGCGCCGGCGCGGGCGCCGCCGTCGAGACGGTCGTGGTCGTCGAACGGGAAGAGGTGGTCGTCGTCCGCCGGGAAGGCGGCGCCGGCTGAATCCGCTGGCCGGCCGGCCAGCGAATGATCGGATGGGAGTTCCCGCGCCGCGCCCCGGCGCGTGAGCACACACCACCAGGAGGGACAAGGAACCAGATGAGGAAACCGAAACGCTGGACCGCGCTGCTCATGCTGTTCGCCGCGGTCGCCATGGTCCTCGCTGCCGCGTGCGGCGGCGATGACGACGATGACAAAGGGGGCACCACCCCCGCGGCCGGCGGCACGACCGCCGCAGGCCAGACGCCCACCCAGCAGCAGGACGTCAAGAAGTACGACACCGGCGCCTCCGACACCGAAATCAAGATCGGCGGCATTTATCCGTTCTCCGGCCCGGCTGCGGCCTACGGCACCATCGGCAAGGCTGTCGAGGCCTACTTCAAGATGGTGAACGAGCAGGGCGGCATCAACGGCCGGAAGATCACGTTCATCACCAAGGACGACCAGTACTCGCCGGACAAGACGGTCCAGGCCGCCCGCGAACTCGTCGAGCAGGAGAAGGTCCTCTTCATCTTCAACACGCTCGGCACGCCGCCGAACACCGCGATCTGGGACTACCTGAACCAGCAGAAGGTCCCGCACCTGTTCGTCGCTACCGGCGCCTCGAAGTGGGGCGCGGACCCGAAGAGCCACCCGTGGACCATCGGCTGGCAGCCGGACTACCAGTCTGAATCGGCCATCTACGTCGAATGGCTCGGCAAGGAGAAGCCGAACGCCAAGGTCGCCATCCTTTACCAGAACGACGACTACGGGAAGGACTACGTCGAAGGCTTCAAGAAGGCGCTCGGCGCGAAGGCCTCGCAGGTCATCGTGAAGGAGGCCACCTACGCGACGACCGACGCCTCGGTGAACGCGCAGGTCGCCCAGCTGAAGGAATCCGGCGCCGATACGTTCTTCCTCGTCGCCACGCCGAAGTTCGCCACCCAGGCGCTCGTCGCCGCGACCCAGATCGGCTGGAAGCCCACCATCCTCCTCAACTCGGTCTCCCAGTCGATCCCGTCGGTCCTCGACCCGGCCGCGCAGCAGGGCGCCGACCTCAGCAACATCATCACCACCTTCTACATCAAGGACCCGGGCGACCCGCAGTGGGCGAACGACCCCGCCATCAAGGCCTACAAGGACTTCATGGCGAAGTACTACCCCTCGGGCAACGTGAACGACGGCTTCAACGTCTACGGCTACGCCGTCGCCCAGACGCTCGTCGAAGTCCTGAAGAAGTCCGGCAACAACCTGACGCGCGAGAACATCATGAAGCAGGCGACGAGCCTGAAGGACCTCCGCATCGACGTCCTCCTGCCGGGCATCCTCATCAACACCTCGCCGGTCGATTCGGCCACCCCGGACTACTACCCGATCCAGGCCGAGCAGCTGGCGAAGTACAACCCTTCGGCGAAGAAGTTCGACCTCTTCGGCGAAGTCATCGACATCGGCAAGAAGAAGTAGGTCGGCGGCCAGCCGCGCACCGCTTCGCATGACCGGCGGGCGGGGGACGGGCTCCCCCGCCCGCTTCGCTTCGCCGCGCCGGGGGTAGGCGGCGGAGAACACGGGCAACGGCGGGCCGGTGCCGGTGACGCCGGGCGCTCGGTGGTGCCGGCCGGCCGGGGCACGCTCCGGAGACACTGTCCGTGGAGGTTCTCCCCGTGGCCAACCGCCCCATCCTCTCCCTCCGCCCCGCTGCCGCGGCGAACGCGGCCGGCGCGGCCCTCATCGCGGCCGCCGCCGGCCCTGCGGCCGCGCTCATCGCCGCGGTCGCGCTCGGCCTGCCGGCCGCCATCGCCGGCGGCCTCGCGCGGAGGCTCCCGTGAGCGCCGGCCCGGACGGCAGCGGCAGCGGCTACCACGGCCGCGTGCGGACGACGCTCGCCGCCGCGCTTGCGCTCATCAGCGCCGCCGCGCTCGCCTGGCAGGACGTCACCGGCGCCGGCCCGGATGAGCTGACGGCCGTCACGGCGGCCATTCTCGTCGTCTCGCTGCAGGCGCTCAGCTTCCCCGTCGAGGAGCTGCTGCGGCTGCTCGGCCGCTGGCGCCGCGGCGGCTGAGCGGGCCCGCGCCCCAACACCCCGCGCACAGCACGGCCCCGGCGAATTCCGCCGGGGCCGTTCGGGTGCGGCCGGGCGCCGGCCGCGCTGGCTAGTAGGGCGCGACGGGCAGCACGCCCTCGGCCTCGGCATGCCGGCGCCATGCCGGCCGGTACGGCGGTTCGGACCTGAAGTGCCGGCGCCAGTAGCTGCGCCGCGTCGTCGCTTTGAACCGGTAGCCGCCCTCGACCGCGTGGCCCGTTCCCTCGCAGTTGAGGCACTCCCCGAGCGGAAGGTGCTGCGCCCGGCCGTAGGGGTAGGAGCCCGTACCGAGGCAGACGGGGCAGTCGTTCTGCCGCTCCACCCAGCTGCGGATCCGCCCGGGCTCCCAGCCGTGGACCGCCTTTAGGTGTCCGGCGATCTCGACCACCGGCCAGGCCAGCTCCCCCCGGCTGAGGGGGCACCGTTCGACCGGGCAGAAGACGTCGACGTTCGCCACGCGCTTCAGGGCCTCGATGCGGGGGCGGGCGATGAGTTCCTCGCGCATGGCTTCTTCGAGCGCCTCCTTGAAGAATGTGATCAGGTCGCTGTCTGCGTTGCGTTTCATGTGGCACCTCCTCGATCAAAGATTGCACCCAGTGTTGCACCGTCCGCGCAGGTCCGAAATGGTCCTAGCTGAAGCGATCCACCTTTACCTTCGTGGGCGAGACCGCCAGCGCCCGCACGCGCCGCATCATCCCCCGGCTGTTACCCCCGAGCCCCTACAATGAGAGGGACGACCCGCCCGGGCGGGCCCCCTCGCGAGGTTTCGGCCCCATGCGCTACCGCCGTATCAGCTACCGCTATGCCCTCATGGTCCGCACCGGGCCCGAACCCCTCGGCGCCGGGCTGCTCCCCGGCCGCGAGCGCGTCCGCCTTGCTCAGACGTGGTGGCAGCCCGCCGCCGATATCGCCGAATCGCCCGCCGGCCTCACGGTGATGGTCGAGCTCGCCGGCGTCTCTATCGACGATATCGACCTCCTCTTCTACGACGACGCGGTCGTCATCGAAGGCCGGCGCCGGCTGCCGCCCCCGCCGGTGGATGCCCGCTACCACGCCGCCCAGATCCGGCAGGGGCCGTTCCGGCTCGAAGTGCCGCTGCCCTGCGCCATCGACCACGACGCCACGCGGGCCAGCTACGAAAACGGCCTGCTCATCCTCGAATTCCCGAAAGCCAACGGAGGCACCACCCGGTGAGCGACGACGCCCTGCCCGCGGCCGAACCCCGGCCCGCCGAACCCGGCACCCCCGCCGATGACGGCGGCATCGAAACCCTTCCCGTCCTCCCTCTCCGCGGCGGCACCGTCGTCTTCCCCTTCGCCGTCGTGCCGCTCGCCGTCGGCCAGCCCCGCTCTGTCCGCCTCATCGACGACGTGATGCGGGCCGACCGGCGGCTCGTCTTCGTCGCCCAGAACACGGACGCTGTCGACCTCGCCGGGCCGGAGCACGTCCACCGCATCGGCACCATCGGCGTCGTCCACCACCTCGCGCGCTCGGGCGAAGGCACGCTGCAGGTCGTGGTGCAGGGCATGGAGCGGATCCGCATCCTCGAGTTCACCGCCACCGAGCCGTACCTGCAGGCCCGCGTCGAACGCGCCCCCGAGCGGCCGGCCGAGGGGCCGGAGGGCGAAGTCCTCCGCCGCGCCGTGCTCGAACTCATCGCCCGGCTCGTCGCCGTCATCCAGCTGCCGCAGGAGTTCGTCGCCGCCGCCGAGGCGCTCACCGACCCGCTCCAGCTCGCCTACCTCGTCGGAGCCGCGCTGCCGCTCTCCGGCGCCCAGCGGCAGGAGCTGCTCGAACTCGATACCGTCGACGCCAAGCTCCGCAAGCTCGTCGAGTTCATCCAGCACGAAATCGCCGTCCGCGAACTCGGCCGAAAAATCGCCGAGGAGACGGAGCAGCGCCTTTCGAAATCGCAGCGCGAATACTTCCTCCGCGAACAGCTCCGCTCCATCCAGAAGGAGCTCGGCGAAGGCGAAGGCGAAGAGATCGCCGACCTCCGCCGGCGCATCGAGGAGGCCGGCCTGCCGCCGGAGGCGAAGGCCGAGGCCGAGCGCGAACTCGAGCGGCTCGCCCTCCTGCCGCCCGGCTCGCCCGAGCAGGGGATGATCCGCACCTACCTCGACTGGATGGCGAACCTGCCGTGGCAGCAGCTCAGCGGCTCCGCCATCGACATCGAGCGCGCCCGCGCCGTCCTCGATGAGGACCACTACGACCTCGAGAAGATCAAGGACCGCATCCTCGATTACCTCGCCGTGCGCAAACTCCGCGCCGAGCGCGCCGCTGCCGCGGCCGACGGCGGCGAAGGGCTGCCGCCTGCCGAGCGTGCCGCCGCCGAGCCGATCCTCTGTTTCGTCGGCCCGCCCGGCGTCGGCAAGACGAGCCTCGGGCAGTCGATCGCCCGCGCGCTCGAACGGAAGTTCGCCCGCGTCGCGCTCGGCGGCGTCCACGACGAGGCCGAAATCCGCGGCCACCGGCGGACGTACATCGGCGCGATGCCGGGCCGCATCATCCAGGCGCTTCGGCAGGCTGGCACGCGCGACCCGGTCATCATGCTCGACGAGATCGACAAGGTGGGCAGCGACTGGCGCGGCGACCCGGCCGCCGCGCTCCTCGAAGTGCTCGACCCGGCGCAGAACCACCGCTTCACGGATACCTACCTCGGGGTGCCGTTCGACCTCTCGGCGGTGCTCTTCATCGCCACGGCGAACACGCTCGACACCATCTCGCCGCCCCTGCGCGACCGGATGGAGGTGATGCAGCTCTCCGGCTACACGGAGGAGGAGAAGCTCCACATCGCCGAGCGGTACCTGGTGCCGCGGCAGCTGCGCGCCCACGGACTTCAGCCCGGCGAAATCGCCTTCGAGGAGGCGGCGCTCCGCCACATCATCCGCCGGTACACGCGGGAAGCGGGCGTCCGCGGGCTCGAACGGGAGATCGCCGGCGTCGTTCGCCGCATCGCCCGCCGCGTGGTCGAAGGCGAAGCAACGCCGGTGACGGTCGACGTCGCCGCGGTCGAGAAGTACCTCGGCCGGCCGCGCATCCCGGAGGAGTCGCTCATCCGCATCGACCGGCCCGGCATCGCCACCGGCCTCGCCTGGACGCCGGCAGGCGGCGACGTCCTGCAGGTCGAAGCCGCGGCCATGCCTGCCGCCGAGGAGCGGCTCATCCTCACCGGCCAGCTCGGCGACGTGATGCGCGAAAGCGTGCAGGCGGCGCTGACGTGGGTCCGTTCGAACGCGGCGAAGCTGGGCATCGACCCGGGCTACTTCGAGCACAAGGCGGTGCACGTCCACGTGCCGGCCGGCGCGGTGCCGAAGGACGGGCCCTCGGCGGGCATCACGATGGCGACGGCGCTCGTTTCGCTCGCGAGCGGCCGGCCGGTGCGTTCCGACGTGGCGATGACGGGCGAAATCACGCTCCACGGCCGGGTTTTGCCGGTCGGCGGCATCAAGGAGAAGGTGCTGGCCGCGCACCGGGCCGGCATCCGGACGGTGATCCTGCCGAAAGAGAACGAGCGCGACACCGAGGACGTGCCCGAGGAGGCGCGGAAGGAGCTGCGCTTCGTCTTCGTCACCGACGCGAACGACGTGATGGCGGAGGCGCTGGGTTAGGGGGAGCCGGGCCCGGAGAGCCGCGCCGCGAGTTCGTCCTGCCTGTGGCCCGGCTGGTCAGCTGCCTCGGCAGTGATGGCGGCCGGCGTTCCGGCCTTCAGCGACCTGCGGCGCGGGATGGCCAGGTGCCGGGCCTTGCCGCCCGGGAGCGCGAGCGGCAGGAGGCTTCCCGTCTGCCGCGGGGGCGAGCCGGGGGCGTTCGAGCGAGCGGGCGAGGTCGTCACCGCCGACATCGCGCGGGAGCCGCATCAGGGTACGAGTACGTCATCGCGGACGAAGTGGAGCTGGATGACCTTCGGCCGCTCGGGCTCATCGAAGTGGCAGCGAACGGCGCCCCGGGCCTGTTCGCGCAACGCGTCGAGCGAGTCGGCTTCGGTCACGATGGCGGCGCCGAGGGCGCGAGCCAGGAACCCCCTTCCGGCTGTTCGGTGACGACGAGAATGATCTCGTCCATGGCGGGTACTTGACCCGTGGCACCACGCTCGCGTCCCCTCCCCTGAGCCAGCAGCGCGCCCCCGCCCCCGAGGCTACAGCCCCCGCGCCTCCAGGTAGCGGACCCGCCAGTCGGCCGTCTGCAGGAGGAGGATCGTGAGGAAGCTCGCCCCCGCCATGAACGGGATCGACACGAACCCGAACTCCTCAACGAACCGGACCGTGCAGGAGACGGCCGAGCCGGTGCAAATCTGCGCCTGGTCCGGGAACAGCTCGAGCTGGTAGTGGTAGATCGAAATCAGCAGCCCGATGCCGGCAAGCGTCACGACATACTTCGGCGCCAGCCGCCCGCGGCTCACGATGGTCACCCCGAGGAGGATGGCCAGCGGATACATCGCGATGCGCTGGTACCAGCAGAGGTCGCAGGGCGTGAAGCCGACGTATTCCGAGTAGTAGAGTGAGCCGGCCATCGCCGTGGCAGCGACGGCGAACATCGCCTTCTGGCCGTGCCCGGTGAGGAAGGCTCGAAGCCGGGTGGCGGCCGGGTGCTCGGCGGCGAGGATGGCGAAGAGCGCCGCGAATACGATGCCGATCGACCCCGCCGCGAGCACGGGCGAGACGTACTGTTCCGATTCCATAGCGAACCCGCGGGCGAACCGCCCGCCGCGTACCATTCTACGCCCCGGGCCGCCGCTGCCCGGGACAGGCCCGGGAAAGAACGCAGGTCCGAACGGCCGTGGTTGCGGACCGCGCGGTCCCGGTGCGCCGTCCCGCCCGCGCCGGGGCCTTCACTTCTCCGCAATGGAGTTGCTATAGTCTCCGGCTCCGGAGACCCGAATGTACGCGCGAGTTCGCGACATCCTGGCGACAAATTACCTGGAACTGTTGGGGATAAGACCCTCTGCTGACTTCCGGGAAATCCGGCGTGTAATCGGCCGCATCGAGATGGAGGCGGAGATGGGGGCTGCCTCCGTCGAAAGCCAGGTCATCGAGAAGGCGAAGGTCGCGCTGGGAACCGACGAGCGCGCGCTCGAGTACCGGGTCCTCGCGCGGTGGAGCGGCGATGACGTGCTGGGGCGCTGGTCGGCTCTCCACGACCAGGCGGTCGAGCAGCTGCGCAA
>NZ_JANZZD010000002.1:0-185756 GCF_026419595.1 Tepidiforma sp.
CGTCCATCTGGGCCGCCCCCGTGATCATGTTCTTGATGTAGTCCGCATGGCCCGGGCAGTCCACGTGCGCGTAGTGGCGCTTCTCCGTCTCGTACTCCACGTGCGCAATCGCAATCGTGATGCCGCGCGCGCGCTCCTCCGGCGCGTTGTCGATCGAATCGAACGGCCGGTACTCCGCTTCGCCCTTCAGCGCCAGCACCTTCGTGATCGCCGCCGTCAACGACGTCTTCCCGTGGTCCACGTGCCCAATCGTCCCAACGTTGACGTGCGGTTTCGTCCTCTCAAACTTCGCCTTCGCCATGGTGATGCTTCCTTTCGTGCTTGCCCGGGTGGGCGGTGATGGTGGGGTTTAGCCGACGGCCTGCTTGGTGAGCGTGGCCGCGATGTTCTTGGGAACTTCCTCGTAGTGGTCGAACTCCATGGAGTAGCTCGCGCGCCCCTGGGTAAGCGAGCGGAGTTCGGTGGAGTAGCCGAAGGTCTCGGCGAGCGGGACCATGGCGTGGACGATCTGGGTCTTCCCCATCGATTCGGAGCCGAGGATCATGCCGCGGCGGGCGTTGATGTCGCCGACGACGGCGCCGAAGTACTCCTCGGGGCAGCGGACTTCGACCTTCATGATCGGCTCGAGGAGGATGGGGCCGGCCTTCTTGATGGCCTCCTTGACGCCGATGGAGCCGGCGTTCTTGAAGGCCATTTCGGAGGAGTCGACGGGGTGGTAGGAGCCGTCGACGAGGGCGACTTTGACATCGAGCACCGGGTAGCCGGCGACGACGCCGCCTTCGAGGGCTTCCTTGACGCCCTGCTGGACGGCGGGGATGTACTCCTTCGGCACGGCGCCGCCGACGATGCGGTTTTCGAAAACGAAGCCCTGGCCGCGCTCGAGCGGCTCGATTTCGAGCTCGACGACGCCGTACTGGCCGCGGCCGCCGGACTGGCGGACGAAGCGGCCCTCGGCCTTGGCCGGGCGGGTGATGGCTTCACGGTACGAAACCTGCGGCCGGCCGACGTTGGCTTCGACTTTGTGCTCCCGCTTCATGCGGTCGACGATGACTTCGAGGTGGAGCTCGCCCATGCCGGAGATGATGGTCTGGCCGGCTTCCTCATCGAAGGTCCAGTGGAAGGTGGGGTCTTCCTCGGCCATCTTCGAAAGGGCAGTGGCGAGCTTGTCCTGGTCTTCCTTGCTCTTCGGCTCGAGGGCGACGCGGATGACCGGCTCGGGGAACTGGATGCTCTCGAGGATGATCGGGTGGTCCGGTGCGCAGAGGGTGTCGCCGGTGAAGGTCTGCTTCAGGCCGACGGCGGCGCAGATGCCGCCCGCGCCCATCTCGGTGATCTCTTCGCGCTGGTTGGCGTGCATCTGGAGGAGGCGGCCGATGCGCTCGCGCTCCTGCTTGGTCGAGTTGAGGACGGTCTCGCCGGCCTTGAGGACGCCGGAGTAGACACGGATGTAGGCGAGGCGGCCGACGTAGGGGTCGGAGACGATCTTGAAGGCGATGGCTGCCAGCGGTTCGTCGTCGGAGGCGTGGCGGACGACTTCGCCGCCGTTCTTCGGGTCGACGCCCTTGACCGGCGGGATATCGACGGGGCTGGGGAGGTAGTCGACGACGGCGTCGAGCATGAGCTGGACGCCCTTGTTCTTGAGCGCTGAGCCGCAGAGGACGGGGTGGGCGAGGCTGTGGAGGGTCGCCCGCCGGATCGCCGTCTTCAGCTCGTGGACGCCGATCTCGTGGCCTTCGAGGTAGGCGATGGCGATCTGGTCGTCGACGTTGCCGATGCCTTCGATGAGCTGCTCGCGGGCCTTCTCGGCGGCCTCGCGGAGGTGGGCCGGGATCTCGCGACGCTCGGGCTTATCGCCCTTCTCGCCGCCGAACCACCACCAGCACATTTCGACGAGGTCGATGCAGCCGTCGAAATCGGCTTCGGCGCCGACAGGGATCTGGAGGGGAACGGGGTTGGCGCCGAGGCGGTCCTTCATCATCTCGACCGTGCGCCAGAAGTCGGCACCGACGCGGTCCATCTTGTTGACGAAGGCGATGCGGGGAACGCCGTAGCGGTCGGCCTGGCGCCAGACGGTTTCGGACTGGGGTTCGACGCCGGCGACGGCATCGAAGACGACGACGCCGCCGTCGAGGACGCGGAGGGAGCGTTCGACCTCGGCGGTGAAGTCGACGTGGCCGGGGGTATCGATGAGGTTGATCTGGTGGCCGTTCCACTCGCAGGTGGTGGCGGCGGCGGTGATGGTGATGCCGCGTTCGCGCTCCTGCTCCATCCAGTCCATGGTGGCGGCGCCTTCATGGACTTCGCCGAGCTTGTAGGTCTTGCCCGTGTAGAAGAGGATGCGCTCGGACACGGTGGTCTTGCCCGCGTCGATGTGGGCGATGATCCCGATGTTCCGGATGCGTTCGAGGTCGGCGTTGCGGGGCATGGGACTCCTGGCTTACCAGCGGTAGTGGACGAAGGCGCGGTTGGCCTCCGCCATCCGGTGAGTATCGTCGCGGCGTTTGATCGCGGCGCCCGTGCCGTTGGCAGCATCGAGGAGCTCGGCGGCGAGCTTTTCGCTCATGGAGCGGCCGTTGCGGTTGCGGGCGGCGTTGAGAATCCAGCGCATGGAGAGGGCGAGCCGCCGGTCGGGGCGAATTTCGACCGGGACCTGGTAGGTGGCGCCGCCGACGCGGCGGGGCTTGACTTCGAGGACGGGCGTGGCCTGGCGGATGGCCTGCTGGAAGACGTCCAGCGGGTCGCGGCCGGTCTGCGCCTGGATGCGGTCGAATGCGCCGTAGACGACCTTCTCGGCGACGCTCTTCTTGCCCCGCCGCATGATCTTGTTGATGAAGATCTGGACGTGGACGTTCCCGTAGCGGGCATCCGGCGGGATGGGGCGTTTCTCGGGCTTGGTGCGTCGGGCCATGGGCGGACTCCTGAGTTCTTCTGACCCTGGTGGTTAGCGCTTGCGGCCGGCGGCCACGGGCTGGGCGTTCTTGCGGGTGCCGTACTTCGAGCGGCCCTGCTTGCGGTTGTTGACGCCGGTCGCATCGAGGGCGCCGCGGACGATGTGGTAGCGGACGCCGGGGAGGTCCTTGACGCGGCCGCCGCGGACGAGGACGACAGAGTGTTCCTGGAGGTTGTGGCCTTCGCCGGGGATGTAGGCGGTGACTTCGATGCCGTTGACGAGGCGGACGCGGGCGACCTTGCGGAGCGCGGAGTTCGGCTTTTTCGGCGTCTGGGTGCGGACCTGCGTGCAGACGCCGCGCTTCTGGGGGTTGCCGCGGCCGACGGCCCTGGTGAGCTTGCCGGTGTTCGAATTGAAGCTGAAGAGCAGGGCAGGCGCGCCCGACTTCTTCGACTTCTTGGTTCGCCCTTTGCGAACGAGCTGGTTGATGGTCGGCATTCCTGCTTCCCCTGCGTTTCAGCGTTTGGCGGCGCCGGCGGGCGCCTGCGGCGTGGCCCGGGGGCCGGTTGGATTTTGGGCACGAAAACAGGCCGAAAAGCCTGTTCGTGAACAGCGCTCCGCGCTGGTTACCCGTGCGCAGAGCCGTCTTCAAGCACGCAGCTTCGCGACCTGTGCAAACTCAGAAGGTTCGCCAGTCAATAAGCGCCAAGGGAGAAGACTAGCACAGCACGGGATGCTGTCAACCCGTGGCGCGCGGGGTGGGAAGCCGCGGGGCGGCGGGGCCGCGGGTCTTTCGCCGCCTTCATCGAGGATATGACAGGCGTCCCCAACTGGCCACTCAACCGTTCGGGAATGGTCCCTGAGCGGCGCCGAGGGGACTGCCGTCCTTGGAGGTAGGCGGCCTCCTGACCAAAGGACGCCAGGCGACAATGTCCTCCCCGTCGCACGGGGGCGCTCCGCAAGGGGCGCCCCCACCCCCAAGAGCGCACGCGTCAGGCAGGGGGAGGGCCTGACCGCACCTTCTCCGTTCCGGTTTCCCTATTGCGGTTTGCTGGTAGGATGGGGCCCGGTGGTGGGATAGCCCCCGGGGGACAGGAGAGGGCGTGACGCAGGAAGAGTATTCGCAGGTGTGCCCGTACCTCGGGCTGGCGGACGATGCGGATTCGCACGCGACGTACGCCACCGAAGCGCACCGCTGCTACCGGCTGGAGACCCCGACCCGGATCGCGCTGCCGCACCAGGAGAGCTACTGCCTCGGCGCGAACCACGTGACCTGCCCGGTGTATATGGGCGAAGGCATCCCCGGCCGGGGCGCGCCGGCTGCGCAACAGCCGGCGGCGGCCGGCGCCGTGCCGGGGCCGCGCACAGCGCCGCGGCGGCCGTTCGGCCAGGGGCCGGCGGCAACCCCGCGGCCGCCCCGGCGGCCGTCGCCGGGGACGCTCGGCCCGCGGCCGCGGCCGGGCGGCATCAGCCTGCCGGTGGCGACCATCGGGCTGTTCGCGCTCGCCATCGTCGTCGTCGCACTGGCGTTCATCATCCAGCGGGTGGTGGATGACGGCGGCGGCGGCACGATTTCGCCGGCTGATGCGGTGGCGACGCGGGACGCGCTGAACCGGACCCAGACGGCGCAGGCCGCGAGCGGGACGCCGACGCCGCCGACGCAGCAGCCGGGCACCCAGCCGCCCGGCACGCCGCGCACGGGCACCCCGGCGAACGGGACGCGGACGCCGGGCGCGGGGACGCCGACACCGGGCGGCACCGGGGGGCGGACCTACACGGTGGCGGAAGGCGACACCTGCTTCTCGATCGCGCAGGCGAACGGGGTCAGCCTCCAGCAGCTGCTGCAGGCGAACAACCTGACCGAAGACGACTGCACGCGGCTGGCGGTGGGCCAGCAGCTCCGGCTTCCCTAGGAGCGGCCTGCCGGCCGGCGCGGTTCAGCTGATTCGGCGGAGGATGGCGAGCGCGCCCTTCTGCCAGGCGACGCGGTGCGTGACGCCGGTGTCGTAGCGGCCCCTGTTCTCGACGTACCAGTCCCAGGCGCGGATGAGGGCTTCGGCGTTGGAGTACTTCGGCTGCCAGCCGAGGAGCCGCTTCGCCTTGTCGACTTCGACGTAGGAGTCGCGCCACATCGTGCCGTAGTGCCAGGCGGCGAGCGGCGAAAGGCGGAGGAGTTCGAGCACGCGCAGGGCGGCCTCGCCGGGCCGGGCGGGCAGGTGCCAGAGGCGGGAGCCGGAGCCGGCATGGTCGAAGAGGGCCTGCATGTCCTCGTTCAGGGTCTGGAAACGGTCGGCGCCGACGTTCATCGTTTCGTTGACGACGTCGGGGTTCGTGGCGGCGCGGACGATGGCGTCGACGAGGTCGGTGACTTCGAGCAGCTGGTAGTGGTTGGTGCCGTCGCCGAGAAGCGGGATGCGGCGGCCCTCGGCGATCCATTCGAAGAGGATTTCGAAGACGCCGAGGCGCCCAGTGCCGAGGAACGTCTTGGGGCGGATGATGTTGACCTGGAGGCCGCGCTCCTGGTACTCGCGGCAGAGCTGCTCGCCGACGACTTTGGAGGAGCCGTAGTGGCCGAGCGGGTGGAGCGGCGAGGTTTCGTCGATCGGGTGGACCTTCGGGACGCCGTAGACGGCGGTGGAGGAGATGAAGACGACGCGAGGGATGCCGGCCTTCCAGGCTTCGTGGAGGACGTAGCGGGTGCCGCGGACGTTGGTGGCGTAAATCTTCCGCTTCGAGACCTGGATGGGGAGGGCGGCGGCGGCGTGGATGACGGCTTCGGCACCCTCGAGCGCGCGTCGGATGGCGTCGCGGTCCTGGACGTCGCCCTGGATGAAGGTGACGCGGTCGGCGATGTCGGCGTCATCGGGCGGAAGGGGTGCGATGTCGAAGAGGACGGGATGGATGCCGTCGTCGAGGAGGCGGCGGGCGACGTGGGAGCCGAGGAAGCCGGTGCCGCCGGTGATGAGCCAGCGGCGCGTGTTGGCGGGGGTGGTCATGCGGAATCGCTCTGCCTGCGGGGTGTGATGCGCTCAGGGTGCGCCACGGGTGCGTGACGCTCAAGCCGCAGGCAGGGGCGTCAGGGTTTCGGGCCGAGGACGACGAGCTCGGCGATGAACGCGCCGGTGCGGGGGTCGAAGCCGCCGGCGACGGTGGCGGAGTAGCCTTCGAACGAGGCGCCGGCGCGGATATCGGCCATGCTGAGGCCGCTTTCGCCGGGCAGGAATTTCAGGCGCGGGCGGCGGACGACCTGCACGGGGCCGTCGGCGGTCTGGAGCGTGAAGCCGGTCGGAGTGACGTCCTGCAGCGTACCGGTGAGGCGGACGAGCGGCGGCCCGTCACGGTGGTGTCCATCGCCGTCGCCGTCGCCGTCGCCGTCATGGCTGCCGGGCCGCATGTCGAGGCGCATCTCGAGGAGCCGGCCGCCGGGCTGGTCGATCGTGACTTTGCTGCCGAGCGGGGAGCCGGTCGCGGCGAGGAGCTGTCCGAGCGAGTCGACGTCGACGTCGACGAGGGCGCGGCGGCCGTCGGGGAGGAGGATGACGGCGCGCCCTTCCTTCCCGTCGCGGTCGATGGCGACGAGGGTGACCGTGCCCTGGGCGGGCGCGGCGAGGCGTTCGAGCGGGCGGCCGTCGCCGCCGGGGAGGGCAGCGGCGAGGGCGACGGTCTGGCCGTCGATGGCGAGGCGGCCCTGGCGGGCGTCGCGGACGAAGCCGGCGACGGAGACGGCTTCGCCGGGCCGCGGCGGCCGGTCCATGACGGCCCCGGCGGCGTCGAGGAAGGTCGCACCGGACGCGGCGACGGCGACGCGGCCGAACTCGGCGGTTTCGATGGTGATGCCGGAGGCGTCAGCGGCGGCGACGGTGCCGGTGAGCTGGACGTAGTCATCGACGCCGAGGGCCTGGACCTGCTGCGCGCCCTGGAACGGCCGGGAGACGAAGAGGGCGACGGCGGCCACGATCAGGACGGCGGCCAGGGAGCCCGCGAGCGAGAGGCGCCGGCCGCCGAAGAGGCGCTCGAAGCGCCCGGGCCGCGAGGCGACCGCGCGGACCTCGACGGGAGCCGGGCGCTGGGCGGCGAGGTAGCGCTGGAAGCGGGCGCGGGCAGCGGGAAGCGCGTTCGCGGCTTCGGCATCGATGCCGGCGCGGACCGCCGCGATGTCCGCGCGGGCAGCGAGGAGGCGCTCGAGTTCGGGGCGCTCGGCCGGCGCGGCGTCATCCGGGATGGTCCCGCTTTCGAGGGCGCGCTGGAGGAGGTCGTCGAGCCGGTCAGGCGTCATGCGCCGCCTCCCGCGTGGTAGGCTTCGCCGCCGAGGGCGCGGTGGAGGGCTGCGAGCGCCCGGCGCTGCAGGTTCTTGACGGCGTCTTCGGAGCGGTCCATGAGCTGCGCCGTCTCGGCGACGGATTTGTCGAGGAGGAAGCGGAGGCGGATGACCTCGCGCTGGTCCTCGGTGAGGCACTGGAGGGCGCCGGCGAGGTCGCTGCGGAGCTGGATCGCGGGGGCCGGGTCGTCGTCGGCGAGAGCGCCGGCGAGGTCGGCGGCCTCGAGGTCATCGGTCGGGCCGCGGCGGATGCGTTTCTTGATGACGTCGCGGGCGAGGTTGCGGGCGATGCCGAGGAGCCAGGCTTCGATGGGGACGCCGCGGTAGTCGAAGGCATCGGCGCGGGCGTACGCGGTTTCGAAGACCTGCGCGGCAAGGTCTTCAGCTTCGTCGGGGCTGGCGAGGCGGAAGCGAAGGTAGGCGTAGATGCGGCGGTAGTGGGCATCGAAGAGGGCTTCCCATGCGGCCGCGTCGCGGCGGGCAGCGCGGGCCGCGAGGTCGGCATCGGCCAGGTCGCGTGGCTGCGTGGGTTCATGGGGGCCTTCCCCGGGGTCGCGCACGGCGGGATTCACTGTACGAATGGCCCGGGGAAGGTAAAAGGTGACGGGCTTTACCGGGGGACAGGCGCGGTTCAGCTCTCCGACTGGCGGGCGTGCTTCTCCCGTTCGCGCGCTTCGAGTTCGGGCGAGGCCCAGCGGACCTCCCAGCCGGCGGCGGCGTCATCGCGGATGCGGTCGAGGACGGTGTGGTCCGGGGTGACGGTGGAGAAGGCCGCCACCCGGCCTTCGGCGGTGAGGAAAAGGAGGACGCCGTTCACCGTGGTGCCGCTCTCGGGGTAGGGGACCGGGTCGGTGGCGATGGAGAGGAGCACTTGGCCGGCGCGGTCGGCCGCGAGCAGCTCGGGGCGGGGGTTGGCGCCGCGGAAGAGGCCGGCGAGGATGGCGGCCGCCTGGTCGCGGGTCCGCGGCACCTCGCGGCCCTCGCGTTCGATGATGACGGGAACCTGCGTCCCCGGGGCCACCCCGAGGGCGCTGCAGCGGAGGTGGAGGTCCTGGCGGACGCCGTCGGGCAGACATTCGACCGGGCGGAATGCGGCATCGGCGAGCAGGCCGGCGGGGTCGCCGGCCTTCGCGGCGGCGATGGCGGCATCGAGACGGCCGGCGGCAGGCAGCGCGGCGAGCGCGGCGGCAAGGTCGCCGGCAGCGGGCAGGCCGACGGTGGGGGTAGGCGCCGGCCCGCTATCCTGGTCCCCGGCGGAGGTGAACGGCCCGGAACGGATGACGGCGACGGCGGCAAGGACGCCGGCGGCGAGGACGGCGACGAAAAGAAGCGACGAAAGTAGATGCCGTGTTCTCATGAACTAATGCCTCCTAAAACCTCCTAAGGGTAGCTCTCCCTCTTGTGCACTCTCGCCCAACCCCCCGGCTTCTCAGCCGGTCACTGAATTCGGAATGCCGGGTGGTCGACACTCCGGAGCGCCTGCATCCAAGTCGCACAAATATACTGCGAGACCGCGCCCGAGACGGCGGCGTAGCCGCTCCAATTTCCAGGCGGGCACGTGCTTAAGGGATTATGCTTGCGAACGCTGCCAATGGAGCACGCAGTAGGATTGTCCGACCAGCAGGTGTCATTGGATTTCGGAGAAACGGCGACTGAACCAACCGGAGCCGAGAGATGGGAGTGGCTCCCGCTTCCCCCTCCGCAGGTGGAGACGTTCCCCACGACGTTATAGAACCATTGCCCAGCCGAGGACACGGCAACCGTGAACTGCGGGCTGCTTGGACCGTTCGTCACGTGAACGAGCCGGAGGTCGTAGGCAGGGTAGTCGACCCACGTTCCGCCAACCAGGCGCTGGAGCCGCGCCCGAATGACGCAGCCCGACTCCGCCCAGTACCGGTATCGGGCTGGATAGGTCTGTGACGTGGCCGCCATCCCGCGCAGCCAGACGCTCCCACCATCTGACGGAGAGTAGTCATAGGCGCCGCGGCCAGGATCGCCCTCATCGAAATGAAGCCCGTAGTCGTAAACAGTCCCCGCACTCCGCCAAGCTGAGGGCATGATGTCGATGGCGGATTGGCTCCCGGAGGCAGGTGACTCCCAGTGGGTCCAAGCCACCGCCAAAAAGAACGCAATCAATGCCACGTTTCCACCAACTCGTTTCATGAGCACACCCGGGAACTTTTTTTCCCGGATTCTGTCCCCCCCCCCCCGAATGTCAAGGGCCATCTGTGGGATGTCCCTGCGCGTTGGCGCTCAGGGACGTTTCGTCCCGTGCGTCAGCCGCCGTTGCGGGAGCGGAGGTACTCCATCGTGGCGCGGTACCGGTCCTCGGTGATGTGGCCTTCGGACATGAGGTAGTTCGCGATCTGTTCGAGCGAGAGGATGGAGACGAGGTTGATGCCGGCGGCCTTGAGGGCCTGTTTGCCGCCCTCCTGGCGGTCGATGAGGGTGACGGCATCGCGGACGACGAGCCCGGCGGATTCGAGGGTGGCCGCGGTCTGGAGGATGGAGCCGCCGCCGGTGATGAGGTCATCGATGATGAGGCAGCTCTGGCCGCGGACGAAGATGCCTTCGATGACGTCGGCCTTATCGGTGCCGGGCGGGTGGATGTAGATCATCGGGGTGTTGACGAGGAGGGAGAAGGCGGTCGCGACGTGGAGGCCGCCGAAGGGCACGCCCGCGACGAGCGTAAACGGCTGGACGTGCGGGTTGCGCATCGACATGAGGGCTTCGAGCTCCTCTTTGATGATGCGCGCGCACTTCTTGAGCGCCTTCGGGTTGGAGATGAGGCGGCGGAGGTTGATGTAGATGGGGGAGTGGACGGCGGTGCGGCCGAGGGTGAAGTCGCCGAATTCGATGGCGTTCAGCTTCCAGAGTTCTTCGGCAAGCCAGAGGTTGCCGGGCGGCTTGGAGGATTTGCTCAAGGGGCACCCCGGGGAAAGGTCGGGAGCGCGGCTGCGAACGTGCACGCTACGTAAGGTTCTTTTTTCTTGCGCGGCCGGGCCTGTGTCAAGTTACGAACGGGGGTTCGCGGGCCGGTTGACGGGGTTGGGGGGCTCGCGGCCGGCGAGGACGGCGAGGATGTTGGCCGCCGCCATCTCCGCCATGCGGGCGCGGGTAGCGCGGCTGGCGGAGCCGATGTGGGGCGTGATGATGACGTTCGGGAACGTGGAGAGCGGGTGGTCGAGCGGGAGCGGCTCCGGGGTGGTGACGTCGAGCGCGGCGCCGCCGAGCCGGCCGGTGCGAAGGGCCTCCACGAGGGCGTCCTGGTCGACGACCTGGCCGCGGGCGGTGTTGACGAGGATGGCGCCGGGCTTCATGGCGGCGAGGGCGGCGGCATCGATGAGGTGGCGCGTTTCCGGGGTGAGCGGCGTGTGGAGCGTCACGAAGTCCGACTCGGCGAGCAGCTCCGGGAGGGGGCGGTATTCGAGGCCGAGGTCGGCTTCGAGGGCAGGCTTGCGGGTGCGCGAGTGATAGAGGATGCGCATCTTGAAGCCGCGCGCACGGCGGGCGACCGCCTCGCCGATTTCGCCGAGACCGACGATGCCGAGCGTCGCGCCGAAGACGTCGGTGCCGAGGAAGGCCGTCGGCGACCAGGTCTTCCAGCCGCCGGCGCGGGTGTCGCGATCGGATTCGACGATGCGGCGGGCGGCGGCGAGGAGGAGGCCGAAGGCGAGGTCGGCGGTCGTCTCGGCCAGGACGCCAGGGGTGTTCGTGACCCAGACGCCGAGGTCCGCGGCGGCGGCAGGGTCGACGTTGTCGTAGCCGGCCGCCATGTTGGCGACGATGCGGAGGCGGGGCGCCGCGGCGAGCATCTCCGGCGTGATGCGGTCGACGACCATGGCCATGACGGCGTCGCTGCGGACGAGCGCCGCGGCGAGTTCGGCGGGCGGCGGGGGGAGGTCGCCGGGCCAGGTTTCGACGGCGTGGCCGGCGGCCTCGAGCTGTTCGACGGCGCGGCCGGGGATGGCGCGGGTGATGAAGACGCGGGCCATGGCGGAGAGTTTGACGCGGAGGGCGCGGCAAGGCCAGCGCGGGTGTAGGCTTGCCGGCAGGCTGGCTTTCGGAGGTGTAGCGCGATGACCACGACGAGCGAACCGCGGCCCGTCTCGCCGACGGAATCCGTGCTGCAGGGGGTGCTGGCGGCGGCCGACCGCCTGCGCACGCCGCCGGAGGTGGTGGACCTGCTGCGCACGTCGTGGCGGGAGGTTCGCGCGCAGGTGCCGGTGCGGATGGACGACCGGACGCTGCGGATCTTCGAGGGCTACCGGGTGCAGCACAACGGGGCGCGGGGGCCGTACAAGGGCGGGGTGCGCTTCCACCCGAAGGCGGACCTCGACGAGGTGCGCGCGCTGGCGATGCTGATGACCTACAAGTGCGCGCTGATGGACTTGCCGTTCGGGGGCGCGAAGGGCGGCGTGATGTGCGACCCGACGCACATGAGCGAGACGGAGCTGAACCGGCTGACGCGCACCTACACGCAGCACATCGGCATGGTGCTGGGGGTGAACCGGGACATCCCGGCGCCGGATATGGGGACGAACCAGCAGACGATGGCCTGGATGATGGACGCCTACGGCGCGCGGTACGGCTACACGCCGGGCATCGTGACCGGGAAGCCGGTGGAGCTGGGCGGCAGCTACGGCCGGGACCAGGCCACGGGGCGCGGCGTGGCGATCTGCATGCGGGAGCTGGCGCGGATGGAGCGGGTCGCGCCGCAGGATATCCGGGTCGCGATCCAGGGATACGGCAACGTCGGCAGCTGGACGGCGCGGGTGGCGGGCGAGATGGGCTTCAAGGTCATCGCCGTGAGCGACGTGAAGGGCGGGGTGTACAACCCGGACGGGATCGACGTGGCGGCGCTCGACCGGTGGTTCTCGGTGGCCGGCAGCGTGGCGGGGTTCGAACCGGCGGAACCGATCACCAACGAGGCGCTGCTGGAGCTGGACTGCGACTACCTCGTGCCGGCAGCGATCGGCGAGGTAATCACCGGCGAGAACGCGGGCCGGGTGAAGGCGCGGGTGGTGGTGGAGGCGGCGAACCACCCGGTGACGCCGGAGGGCGATGCCATCCTGCGGGCGCGGAAGGTGCTCGTGCTGCCGGACATCCTCGCGAACGCGGGCGGCGTGACGGTGTCGTACTTCGAATGGACGCAGAACATCCAGCAGTTCCGGTGGCCGCTGGAGCGGGTGCTCGAGGAGCTGGAGAAGAAGATGGTGGCGACGTTCGACGAGCTGATGACGCGGGCGGCGCGGGACGGCACGCAGCCGCGGGACGCGGCGTTCGACATCGGGCTCGAACGGGTGGCGCGGGCGATCCAGCTGCGCGGGTTCGTGTAGCGCGAAGGGTGGCAGGGCCGACCCCATACCGTTAGGATGCGGTGAATGGTCGGGGCGTGGTTCGCGCGGACGTTCAAGGCGCTGGAGTACCGGGACTACCGGGTGCTCTGGATCGGGACGTCGCTGGCGTTCCTCGCGTTCATGATGTCGTCGGTGGTGCAGGCGGTGGTGGCGTTCGACCTCACCGGGCGGAACGGGGCGGTGGGGTTCGTCTCGCTCGGGATGGGGCTGGCGACGATCCTCGTGTCGCCGTTCGGCGGCGTGGTGGCCGACCGGTTTCCGAAGCGGCGGATGCTGTTCGCCGGGCAGACGATCATCGGGCTGAACTTCGCGGCGGTCGGCCTGCTCATCATCTTCGACCTCATCACGATCCCGCTGCTGGCGCTCTCGACGCTCGTGATGGGGGCGGTGTTCTCGTTCATCGGGCCGGCGCGGCAGGCGTGGATCGGCGAGCTGCTGCCGCCGAAGGACCTGCCGAACGGCATCGCGCTGCAGCAGGTGGGGATGACGCTGACGCGGGTCATCGGGCCGTTCATCGCGGCGGGCCTGATCGGGCTGTCGTTCGTCGGGACGGGCGGCACCTACCTGTTCATGGCGGGGCTGTTCGTCTTCGTCATCGGGAGCCTTGCGATGCTGCCGCCCTCGCGGGCGGTGGCGCGGGGCGGGCGGTCGTTCCGACAGGACATGGCGCTGGGGATGCGGCACATCCGGGAGCGGAAGCGGCTGATGCTCGCGGTGGTGACGTTCATCGGCGTGATCATGGCGGGGTTTTCGTATTTCGTGGTGCTGCCGGGGTTCCTCGAGAACGAGCTGGGGCGCTCCTCGAAGGACATGGCGCTGCTGATGGCGGCGGGCGCAGCGAGCGGCTTCGTCGTGTCGCTGGCGGTGGCGGGCGCGGCCGGTTCGCGGCATGCGTGGACCTTGATGGCGGCGGGCGGCGCCGTCCTCGGGCTGTCGCTCATCCTGCTGGCGGCGGCGCCGAACTTCGCCGTCGCGATGCTGGCGATGCTGGCGATCGGCGCGGGGACGGGCGCGTTCCAGGTGCTGAACAACGCGATCGTGATGCGGGAGGCGGAGCCGGCGTACCACGGCCGGGTGATGTCGCTGACGATGCTGGCGTGGGGCGTGAACGGGCTGGTGGCGTATCCCTTCGGCGCGCTCGCGGACCGGATTGGCGAGCGGGAGACGCTGGGGGTGATGGCGGCGGGCGTGCTGGCGATCATCGGGGCCGCGTGGGCGGCATCGGTGCCGCTGCGGCCGGGCGCGCCCGCCATCGACGTCGAGGCGGAGACGCTACCGCGGCCGGCGGGCGGCGACTAAGCTTTCGGGGAACGCACGAAGGGAGCCGCTATGGGACGCGAAGAGATCGCCGCGCTGATCGCCATCCTCGAACGGGCGCGGGAGGAGGGGCCGGGCAGCCCGGTCATCGGCACGTGGAAGATCCAGTTCGATAAGAAGCGCAGGGCGTTCGTGTTCGACAAGTGCGAGAACGAGGGCTACTGCGAGGAGCGGCCGGCGGTCATCGCGCTGGACGGTTCGGTGCTGGATCCCGGGGGGCCGCTGTTCGGCTGAGGCGGGGAACCTGCCGCGCCGCATGCCGGGTGCCGAGGGCGACGCCCAGCGCAGCCCCGGCGGCATCGGCGAGCACGTCGAGCGCCGAGGCGTGGCGGTTCGGCACGAAGGCCTGGTGGACCTCATCGGAGATGCCGTAGGCGACGGCGAGGAGCCAGGCGGCGGCTGCGACCGGCAGGCCGGCGGTGCCGCGCCACGCGGCGAGCCAGCGGACCGCGAGGTAGCCGAGCACGGCGTAAAAGGCAACGTGGGCGACGACGGCGCGGGGCTCGGTGACGCGCGGGCCGGGCGGGTTCGGGAAGCTGGAGAGGGTGAAGATGACGGCGGCCCAGGCGACGAGGCCGAGAAGCCACGGACGGGCGGCGCGGCTCACGGTGCGCCCCCGAGCGCGGCGACGAGCTGCTCGAGCTGCTCGCGGCTGGTGATGCCGCGCGCGAGGCGGAGGAACTCGCCGACGTCGTTGGTCTTCGCCCAGAGGGTTTCGAACAGCGGGCCGATGGGGTTGGAGGACTGGGGGCTATCCGCGTAGGTGCCGTAGAAGGCGAAGTAGGCCTGGTTGATCTTGCGGATGACGATGCCGTTGGCGGCGAGCTCCTGCCGCTTTTGCTCCATCAGCTGCTCGGCTTCGGCGACGCGGCCCTGCGCGAGGAGGTCGTCGACGGCGAGGCGGAGGCTGCGCATCTCGGCGCCGAAATCGATGTCCGGGTTGCGGCCGGCGGGCGGCGCGCTGCCGTCTTCGCCGGGCGGGAAGTCGATGGGGTGGCGGAGCATGACGAGGCGGGCGAGTTCGCGCCCGGCGATGGATGCGACGGTTTCGTTCAGCACCTCGGCGTCGCCGCCTTTGCCCCACTGCTGGCCGAGGGGGTAGAAGGCGAGGTAGTGGTGGACCCATTCGTGGGCGGCGGTCTCGAGAACGCTGGCGTAGGTCCGGTCATCGCGGACGATGGCAGGGTAGGCGGCGAGCCCGCCGAGCGAGACGACGATCGAGACGGTATCGGCCGTGTCGGCCTGCGCCTCGATGCGCTCGATATCGGCGAGGGTGAGGCCGGGCTGGAGGAGCGTATCGCCGGCCCGCTCGATGCGGTCGCGCGGGGAGCGGACGAGCAGGCGCGGCGGGCTGGTGAGCTCGAACGCGACCGGCGGCCACGTGATGGTCACGCCGGTGAAGAGCGGGAGCGGACGCTGGAGCCCGGCGGTCGCGATGACCTCCGTCAGGGCGCTGGAGACGAAGCGCTCGACGTCGTTTTCGTAAGTGGCGCGCTCGTTTTCGAGGGCGGCGATGAGGGCGAGGTCGGGGTTCGGTTGCGCGGCTTCGGCGCGGAGCTGCGAGGTGAGGGCGAAGTAGCGGCGGACGGCCTCGTCGCTGGCGGCTTCGGCGGGTTCGGGGCCGATGCCGGCGATGCGGGCGAGGGTGGGCACGAAGGTTTCGGCCTGCCAGCGCCAGAGGTGGTAGCGCTCGCCCGCGAACTCGCCGCGGGGCGCGAAGAGGGCGATGCCGAGCCCGATGACGATGCCGAGGACGCCGGCGAGGGTGAACGCGAGGAGCCAGCCATGGGGCCGCCACGGCTCGAAGACGGCCGGCGGGCCGGCGGAGACCGGTGAGGCGGCCATACGGTAACTGTACCGTGCGGGCCGGGGAGGCAGGGTGAAGGCGCTACCGCCTTACCCGGGCCGTCGTAGACTGGCGGGGATGGGCGCGGAAGCGACGATGGACACCCGCGGCGAGGGCCGGCGGCCAGCCTACCGGCTCCACTACGCCTCGTTCGAATCGCGCGTCGCAGCCGGGGCGCTGGACGTGCTCGTGCTGTTCATCATCGCCTCGCTGTTCGTGACGGCGGGGTCGCTCATCGTGCTGATTTCGTCGGATTTCGAGCGGGTCGAGCCGTCGTCGACGGCGCTTTCAGCCTTCTGGGTGTGCGTCGGGCTCATCCCGGTGGCGCTGCTGCTGTACTTCTTCATCGGGCTCGCGTGGAAGGGGCAGACGGTCGGCGCGGCGGTGATGCAGCTGATGGTGGTGCGGTCGGACGGGCGGCCGCTGGGCGTGCTGGGGGCGATGGCGCGGGTCATCGGCCAGCTGTTTTATGTCCTGCTCGCAGGCGCGGGCATCGTGGCGGCGTACGCGCTGCGGGAATCGACGCTGCTGGCGGGGGCGGCGCTCGCGATTGCGTTCGTGCTGGCGGCGTTGGGCATCCTGTGGGCAGCGTTCGACCGGCACCGGCGGACGCTGCACGACCGGCTGGCCGGCACGATCGTGGTGCGGCTGGTGTGAGCGGGCGGGGCCCGGACGCGTTCGGCGCGGAGCCGCAGGTGCGGGAGCGGCTGTTCGCGGAGGTGGCCGCGCCCGGCGAGGGTCGCCGGTCGCTGGTCGCGGTGCTGCTCGCGCTCGCTGCCTTTGGGATGGTGCTGAGCGTGAGCGCGTGGCAGGTGACGGGCGAGGCGACGGCGCTGCCGATGCTGCGGAGCGCGATCGCGAGCCTGACGGAGGTCGACCGGTTCCTCGCAGAAGAGGGGCCGGAACTGCGGGAGGCGGCGGCGCGGCAGGAGGGCGTGCTCGAGCTGCCGGGCTACCCGCTGCCGATCGCGCTGGAGGCGCGCGAGGTGCGCGGCGCGAGCGATGCCGGGCTGCGGACGATGCTGCTGGACCGCTCGGCGGCGCTCGTCTACGCCGAGGGACTGCGGGCGTTCGACCTGACGGGCGCGCAGTCGATCGACCGGCTTTCGATCGACGGGCTGCTGGAGCTGATGGCGGGCCAGCTTTCGGCGCCGACGCACGAGCGGGCGGGGGCGGCGGCGGCGGTGCTGGCGGCGGCGACGGCGGTGCTCGCGGCGCTGCTCGCCGCGCTGTCGACGGGATGGAGCCGACTGCGGGCGCCCGCTGCCGCGGCGGCGCTCGGGGGTGTCGGCGCCGCTGCCCTCAGCCTCGCGGCGTGGGCTATCGCGGGGCAGTTCGGCGGGAGCGACCCGTTCATGTCCGACCTCCGCGCGATCGTCCAGGCAGGGGTCTCGGCAGGGACGCGGAACGGCGCCATCGTCGCCGGGGCAGGGCTGGCGCTGGTCGCCGCCGCGTGGGGGCTCGAGCTGATGGAGCGGCGGGTCGCCGGCCTGCCGGCGGACGCCGCAGATGAGCCGGCCTACGCGCCCGCCGGCGATGAGCGGGAGGCCGGCTAAGGGACCTTTTGCGGGCGGCCGCCCGACCGGCCAGAATGGCGGGGCACCCCGACCCGGAAGGAGAGACCCGTGGAGTTTTGCCGGTACGAGAAGAAGGGCCACGTCGTGACCATCACGATCACGCGGCCGGAGGTGATGAACGCGCTGCACCCGCCGGCCAGCCATGAGCTGGACCAGGCGTGGGACCAGTTCGCGGCGGACGACGACGCATGGATCGCGGTGCTGACGGGCGAGGGCGACCGCGCGTTCTCTGCGGGGAACGACCTGAAGTACACGGCGGAGGTCTCGCGGCTGCCGAAGGAGCAGCGGCCGAACCTCGCATGGCCGAAGGGCGGCTTCGGCGGCATCACGAACCGGTACGACCTGTTCAAGCCGATCATCGCGCGGGTGAACGGCTTCGCGCTCGGGGGCGGGCTCGAAATGGCGCTCGCCTGCGACATCATCGTGGCGGCGGAGCACGCGGAGCTGGGGCTTCCCGAGCCGCGGCGGGGGCTCATCGCCGGCGCGATGGGCGTCCACCGGCTGCCGCGGCAGCTGCCGCTCAAGATCGCGATGGGCTACATGCTCACGGGCCGGCACATCCCGGCGAAGCGGGCCGCAGAGCTGGGGCTCGTGAACGAGGTCGTGCCGCTGCACGAACTGGACGGCGCGGTCGAGCGGTGGGTGGAGGACATCCTCGCGTGCGCGCCGCTCTCGGTGCGGGCGACGAAGGAAGCCGCGATGCGCGGCCTGCACCTGAGCCTCGAGGAGGCGGGGGCGCAGCGGTACGAGTGGGAGATGCGGCGGCGGACGAGCGAGGACGCGCTCGAGGGACCGCGGGCGTTCGCAGAGAAGCGAGCCCCGAACTGGCAGGGGCGGTAGCCGGACGGGGGTGCGGCCTCAGGCAGAGTAGCGGGCGGCGAAGTCGGCGTCGTCGAGCCGGGCGCCGAACCGCCGCTCGCTCACCGCGAGCTCCATCCGCGTGAGCTGGGCGAGGCCCTTGCGCGTGTCGCTGGCGACGCGGGCGCGGTCCTGCGATTTCAGGCGGCGCTTGAAGAGCCAGTAAGTGAACGCCTTCCAGTCGTCGAGGGCGACGTCGCCGGTGAGGAGACTGCCCGTCTCCTGGTAGTGGAGGGCGAGCAGCTCATCGCGCGACTTGCCGTAGATGCGCTGGTACATGGTCTCGTCGACCCGCTCGTCGAAGCCCCAGACGCGGCTCCGGACCTCCTTGTGGATCTCTTCTTCGACGGAGAGCTGGAGGGCTTCTTCGACGAGCACGCCGTAGAGGTAGTTCAGGTGGGCGCTGTGCTTGGCAGGGCCGATGCGGCGGGCGAACTCGCCGTCGTCGATGTCGATATCGGCGGGCCAGCGGTTTTGCCAGAGGAGGGCGTCGCGCGCGGCCGCCGGGACGAGGTCGGCCGCCTCATCGAGGAGGCGCTCAGCGAGGAGGAGCCAGTCGAACGCTTCGCCGGCGATGAGGTAGCGGTAGCGGCGGCCGGCGACGACCTCCTCGGGGATGCGCCAGCGGGCGACGGCGTCGAGCAGGGCTTCGAACCAGTGCTGGCCGCCGGCGATGGCCTGGCGCATGCGGAGGATGACTTCGTCGGGCGCGGGAAGCGGGCGGCCGTCGAGGAGGTCGCCTTCGAGGACGGGAGCCGGGCCGCCGGCGGTGGACATCGTGTTGATGGTAGCACGGGGGCGGGGCAGGCCCGAGTTCAGGCGCCGAGCCAGATTTTGCGGCGTTCCCAGCAGCGGGCGCAGACGGAAGCGGGGCGCTCGATGGTGACCCAGCCCTGGCGGAAGGGGTACATGCGCTCGCGGATGTGGTCGCCGCAGAAGTGGCCGCGGCAGAGCGAGCATTCGTGGGCCGGGTGCGGGCCGCAGCCCTCGATGCCGCAGAGGCCGGCCCGGTTGCGGGCGGCCACGGCGGCGCGGTAGGCCTGGTAGGCGACGAGGTCATCGCGCTTGGCGCGGCAGCGGCTGGCGGTGCAGACGGCTTCGTGGCCTTCGCGGTAGTAGGTGTGGCGGGCGCAGAACGGCCGGCCGCAGTACTGGCAGGTCTCTTCGGCGAGCTCGGAGCATTTCGAGAAGCGGCCGCCGAGCCGGCAGCGCTGGCCGACGATCATCCCCATCACCGCACGGTGGATAGGGGCCATGGTGCGCCCGCGGCGGCCAGGCGGTCAATCGGCGAGCCAGGCGCAGGCGCCGGGGCCTTCGGGCACCGTGTAGCGGGCTGCGATGCGCCACGTGGCGGTGTCGAAGACCGTGACGGTGCCGGCGCCGTTCGAAGCAACGGCGAGGTAGCGGCCGGAGGGCGAGCGGCAGAGGCCGTCGGGCCGGGGCGTGACGTCGAGGCGGCGGACGACCTCGCGGCGGGCGAGGTCGACGACGGCGACCTGGCCGGCTTCCTGCAGCGCGACGGCGGCGGTCCCGTCCCCGAGGTCGAGGATGCGGACCGGGCCGCCCCCGAGGGGGATGGCGCCGCGCGGCTCGAGGGTGACCGGTTCGAACAGGGAGAGGGTGCCGCCGAGGTAGTCGGCGGCGAGCAGGAGCCCATCGGCAGCAGCGAGGCTTTCCGGGAGGCGGCCGGCCTCGGCGGCCGCACCGCCGGATGGCCGAACCGCTTCGACGCGGCCCGCGCGGGCGGCGGCGACGTGGGGGACGCCGCCGGCGAGGGCGACGGCGTGGGGGGTTTCGCCGGTCGGCCAGCGCGCGATTTCGGCGAGGGAGGCGGCATCGAGCGCGACGAGCGCGTTCGCGTCGTCGAGCGTGACGTAGAGGACGCCAGCCGCCGGGTCGAGGGCGAGGCCGTGGGGCCGGCCGGGGAGGACCACGCGGCGGAGGATGCCGGGGGCGCGCGGGTCGAGTTCGACGAGCGCATCGGCGCGGGTGAGCGTGGCGTAGAGACGGCCGGCGCGGACTTCCAGCTCGTGGGGCGCTGCCGGGAGGGCGAGGGTGCGGGTTTCGCCGCGGGCGAGGTCGAAGAGCGTGAGCTGGCCGCTGCGGAGGCTGGCGACGGCGAGGATGCCCTCGGCGGGAGCGGGCACGGCGGGCTGGCGCTGGGCCTGCCGCGAAAACGCGAGAATCGCCAGGAGCATCACCGGGAGGACGGCGAGGCTGGCGAAGCGGTTGAAGCGGCCGAGGGAGGAGTGGCGCATGGCGTGGGGGTGGCCGGGGGCGGGGGAGGCTGCCCGCCCCCGGCTGGAACGAGGGTTAGCGGATGATGTTGACGAGGTCCTGCAGCATCTGGTCGCCGGCGGTGATGACGCGGGAGGAGGACTGGAAGCCGCGCTGGGCGAGGATGACGCTGGTGAACTGCTGGGCGAGGTCGACGTTGGAGGACTCGAGGGTGCCGGTGCTGACGGAGCCGCGGCCGTTGGTGTTCGGCGCGCCGATGATCGGTTCGCCGGAGTTGGAGCTGGGCGACCAGAGGTTCTGGCCCATGCGCTGGAGGCCGCCGGAGTTGACGAAGCTGGCGAGCGCGAGCTGGCCGATGACCTGGTTGGCGCCGTTGGAGTAGATGCCGGTGATTTCGCCGGTCGAGCCGACGGCGAAGGAGACGAGGGCGCCGGCGGGGGCGCCGTCCTGGCTGGAGACGTTGAGCTGGCTCTGGCCGGCGAACTGGGTGAGCGACGAGAAGTCGATATCGAAGGCGAGCGGCGTCAGGGCGTCGCTCGGCAGGGTGGCGAGGGAGAAGTTGAGCAGGCCGTTCGCGGGGGTCTGCAGCGTGCCGTTGGAGTTGTCGAAGACGAGCTGGGCCGGCGTCGGGGTGACCTGGACGTCGGGAGTGGAGTTGTTCGCGTCGTCGTCGTAGAAGGCGAAGACGTCCCACGTGTTGGCGGCGGCGTTCTTGCGGAACTCGAGCTTGAGGGTGATGGCGTTGCCCAGCGAGTCGTAGACGGTGAGGGTGGAGCCGACGAGGCCGGTGGCGGGCGGGCCGGCGTTGTAGGTGGGGGTGCCGGCGTCGAGGTTGCCGGCCATCACGACCTGGCTGGTGGCGCGGGCGCTGATGCGGGTGCCGAACGGGATGGAGAGCGGCACGAGCGGGCCGTCGGTATCGACGACGCCCATCGCGTTGGCGCGCCAGCCCATGACCTTGAGGCCGGTGACGGGGTTGACGAGGTTGCCGGCGACGTCGATGTCGAAGGCGCCGTCGCGGGTGTAAAAGTTGCGGGTGCCGTCGGAGACGACGAAGAAGCCGTCGCCCTGGATGGCGAAGTCGGTGAGTTTGCCGGTGCTCTGGAGGGAGCCCTGGGTCATGATGTTGTCGATGCCGCCGAGCTGCATGCCCAGGCCGACCTGGGCGGGGTTGGTGCCGCCGCGGCCGGCCTGGGGGCTGCTCGCGCCCTTGACGGTCTGGCCGAGGATGTCCTGGAACGTGACGCGGGAGGACTTGAAGGCGATGGTGTTGACGTTGGCGATGTTGTTGCCGACGACGTCCATGAAGGCCATGTGGTTCTTCATGCCGGAGATGGCGGAGAAGAGGGCTCGCATCATGGTGGGTACTCGATCCTTTCGCTACCGGGGTTGAGGTGGGTGGTGGTGCGGGATCGGGCCTCCGACGCGCGGACCGGCCCGGTACTGCCTAGGCGATGACGACGGAATCGATGTTCGTGAAGACGTTCTCCTTTCCGCGGGTGGTGTCGAGGGCGGTCACGACCGTGCGGCCGGGGACATCGACGATGACGGCGAGGTTGTCGAGCATGACGACGGTGCTGCGGGCGCCCTTGCTGGCGGCCCGGTCGATGGCCGCGTCGAGGCGCTGGAGCTTCGGGGCATCGAGGCCGAGGTCGCGGCGCTCGATGCGCTTCGCTGCGTGGTTCGAGAGCGTGAGGCGGGCGCTCGCGCGCTGGAGGAGGTCGCCGAATGCGGCGCCCGCCGGGGCGGGGGGAGCGGCCGGCTGCGGCCGGGGCGCCGGCGCGGCGGCGGGGCCGATGGCGGCGGTGCGGTCGATCACGGCTGCTGCACCTGAGCGACGGTGAAGAGGTCGACGACTTTGCCGCCGACGTAGAGGAAGGGGATGCCGGAGGCGTCCATGACGACCTTCTCGACGACGCCGGTGACTTCGCGGCCGGCGTTGGGGAGGTCGGCAGCGGCAGCCACGACGCGCTCGTCTTCGTTGACGGCGACGCGTTCGAGCGAGGTGAGTTTGGCGAAGGGGCGGCCGTACTTCTCGCGGGCGACGAGGTCGCGGGTGACGGCGATGGCGTCGACCTGCTTGCCGGTCACGGTCTTGCCGATGAGGCCGGCGGCGCTCGTGAGTTCGGTGAGGCCCTGGAGGGCCTTCATGCCGGAGGCGACGGCGCGCATCTGGTTGAGGGCTTCGAACTGGGCCATCTGGGCCATCCAGTCGGAGTCCTTCTGGGGCTCGAGCGGGTTCTGGTTCCGCATCTGAGCGATGATGAGCTTCATGAAGTCGACCTGGCCGAGCTCGTTGGAGGGCGCGCCGGTCGAGGGCGTGTAGGTGGCGTTCTTGAGGCCGGTGACGGGGTCGACCTGCAGTCCTGCCATGGGGCGGGCCTCCTAGACGCGGTAGAGGAGCGAGCCGTCGGGGTTGTAGGCGGCGCGCAGGCGCTGGTGGCGGGCGGCGGCGGCCGGGTCCTCGATGCCGAGGATGGCGGCGAACTCGCCGTCGCGGGGGGCGGCAGACCGGGGCCGCTGGTCGGCCCAGCCGCCGGATTCACCCTGGCGGGTGCCGAGGCCGACGTTGAGCCCGGCGAGGTTCATGCCGCGCTGGCCGAGGAGCGAGGAGAGGTCGGCGGCCGCGTCGCGGAGGAGCTGCACGGCCTCGGGGGTCTCGGCGTGGACGTCGACGTGGACGGCGTCGTGGCGGGCGTGGAGGCGGATGGTGATTTCGCCGAGGCCGGCGGGCTCGAGGTGGATGCGGGCCTCGCCGCCGCCGGCTTCGACGCGTTCGATGACGGCGGTGGCGACGGCGTCGAGGTTCTCGATGGCGGCAGGCGGCGGTTCGGCAACAGGCGCTGGCTCTGCTGCGGCGGCGGCCGGCGCGGGGGCCGGGGCCTCGCGGAGCTGGGCGACGGCGGAGGCCGGGGCGGCGTGCTGGATGGCCGGTTCGGCGGCGCGGGGGAGGGGGCGTTCGCCGGCGGGCCGCCGCTCCGCGCGCACTGCGGCGCCGGCCGGAAGCGGGGCTTCGAGGCCGGCGGGGGCGTTCCCGGCGGAGCGGACCACGCCCTCGGCAGCGGCAGGTTCGGCGGCTGGCGCTTCGGCCGGCGCACCGGGCGGCTCAGCCCCGTTCGCTTCAGCGGAACCGTCCAGGGCGGGGCGTTCGGCCGGCGCGGCCGCCGCATCGCCGGCCGTCGCAGCGGGCTCAGCGGTCGGCCCGGGGGCCGGGGTTTCGGCTTCAGGGCCGGCAGCCAGCGCCCCTTCGACGCCCTCTGCAGGCGGGAGCGGCGCCGGGTCCAGCTCGGCCTGGGCCAGGCCGATGGGCGGGCTGGCGAGCGGGTCCAGAGCGGGGGCCTCGCCCGCGCCGGCGCCGGTGCGGGACGTAAAGGCGGCCGGGACGGGGAAGCCGGGGGCCGGGGCCGCCGCCAGCGGAACCGCGAGGAAGAGCGCGGGGAGGAGCCCGGCGGCATCCGCGGCCGGGGCGCGCTTCGGGAGCGGCGGCATGGCCGGGAGCGGCGCTTCGCCCCCGGCGGGGGCGGGTTCGAGCGCGGCGAGCAGCCCGGCGAAGAGGTCGGCGGGGGGCGCCTGGCCATCGCCGGCTGCGGCGGCGAGCCCGGGGGTTTCGAGGGAGGCTGGCGGGAGTTCGACGACGAGTCCCATCAGATCTGCATCCGGAAGATTTCCTGGTAGGCCTCGACGGCCTTCGTTCGAACCTGCGTGGCGAGGGAGATCGCCAGGCTTTCGGCTTCGACGGCGAGCATGACGTCGTGGAGTTCGACGTCCTGGCCGGTCGCGAGGGCGTTGACCTTCTGGTCGGCGGTATCGCTGATGGCCTGGAGCTGGCCGAGCGCGCGGCCGAGGAGGTCGGCGAACCCGGCGGCCGGAGCGGCCGTCTTCGACCCAGTCTGGGCGAGGGGGAGCTGGCTCTGAATCGGTGCGATGTCCACGGGAACCTCCGGGGAGCGCGGATTGGGGGCGGGGAAACCCCTGAGCGGACTATCTGCTGGTGATATCGAGGGCGCGGAGCGCCATCTGCTTCATGGCGTTCAGGACGGTGACGTTGGCCTGGTAGGAGCGGTTGGCGGAGGTGAGGTCGGTCATCTCCTGGACGAGGTCGACGTTGGGCATCTGGAGGTAGCCGGTCTCAGGGTCGGCGTCGGGGTGCGAGGGGTCGTAGACCGTGCGGCCGGGGGTCTCGGCATCGACGGCGACCTGGGTGAGGACGACGCCGGTGGAGCCGCCGCCGAGGAACTTGCGGATGACGCCGGAGAAGGGGAGGGCCGGGTCGCCGGAGGCGAAGCGGACGACGCGGCGCTGGTAGGGGCCGCCCTCGGGCGTGGCGGTCGTGTCGATGTTGGCGACGTTGTTGGCGACGACGTCCATGCGGACGCGCTGGGCGGCGAGGCCGGAGGCGGTGGAGGCGATGGCGCGGATGAGGCTCATGGCGAGGCTCCTTAGCCCGTGATGGCGGTGCGGATGTTGTTGAGCTTGCGGGAGAGGACGCTGGCGGCGGCCTGGTAGCGCATCTGCGTCTCGGCGAGGAGGACCATCTCCTGGTCGACGTCGACGGTGTTGGCGTCGAGCCGGCTGGTGGCGAGGAGCTGCTGCGGGTCGAGGCCGAGCTGGCCGGTGCGCCGGGAGGGCGCGGCGATGTGGCGCGGGTCGGTGACGGCGAGCTGGCCGGACTGGCGGCCGAAGGCGCGCTGGAGTTCGGTTTCGAAGGTGACGTCCTGGCGGACGTAGCCGGGGGTATCGATGTTGGCGATGTTGTTGGCGATGGCGCCCTGGCGGCGGCCGAGGCCGGCGAGCCAGGCGGTGACCTGGGCGATGCCGCGGTCGGCGATGGGGTTCATGCGGGGTCCTCCGTGGGGATGGGCTGGCTCCGCCAGCGGGCGGCGACGAGGTCATCGAGCTGGCGGGCGGCGGCGCGGGCGCGCGCGAGCCGCTCTTCGGCCTGGCGGCGTTCGAGCAGGAGTTCGAGGGCGCGCCGGTCGCGGCGGCGCTCCATCAGCACGGCGCGCTCCTCGGCGACGTCCTCGTCGGAATGGGCGAGGGCGGCTTCGCGGGCGGCGATGTCGCGCTCGAGGCGGCGGAGGTAGGCCGCGCCGGCGAGGGCATCGGCGATATCGAGCGGCCCGGCGTGGGGTTCGACGGCGAAGAGGTGCTCGCGGCTGGCGCAGGCCTCGGCGAGGGCGGCCGCGCGGCGCTCGCGGAGGGCGATCGCCTCGGCGAGCTCGCGGCGCTGGACGAGCTCGGCGAGCTCACGCTGCCGGATCAAGCGCTTCAGCCGCTTCGATGACAGGCTCACCGGTCACCTCCTCAGGGTCGATGTCGCGGAATGCCGGGTCGGCCGGCGCATCCGCGGGGGCCGCGAATTCGGGGTCGATGGCGAACAGGCCCGCGAGCGCCTCATCGAACGAGGGGCACTCGTCGGCGCGCTGGCGGAGGAAGGCGTTGATGGCGGGCAGGAGTTCGAGGGCGCGGTCGACGAGCGGGTCGGCGCCGCGGGCGTAGGCGCCGATGGCGACGAGGTCGCGGGCGTCTTCGTAGGCGGCGAGGAGCTGGCGGAGGCGGCGGGCAGCCTCGCGGTGGGCGGGGCTCGCGACCCGGTCCATGAGGCGGGAGACGCTCTGGAGGACGTCGATTGGCGGGTAGTGGCCGGCCGAGGCGAGGGCGCGGCGGAGGACGATGTGGCCGTCGAGCGTGGCGCGCGCGAGGTCGGCGATGGGCTCGTCCATGTCTTCGCCGTCGACGAGGACGGTGTAGATGGCGGTGATGGAGCCGCGGGCGCCGGGGCCGGCGCGCTCCATGAGGTGGGGGAGCATGGAGAAGACGGAGGGCGGGTAGCCGCGGGCGGTCGGCGGCTCGCCTGCGGCGAGGCCGATTTCGCGGCGGGCCATGGCGACGCGGGTGAGGCTGTCGAAGAGGAGGAGGACATCGGCGCCTTCGTCGCGGAAGCCTTCGGCGATGGCGGTGGCGGCCCGGGCGGCGCAGATGCGCATCGCGGCCGGGTTGTCGCCAGTTGAGGCGACGACGACGCAGTGGCGGAGGGCTTCGCGGCCGAGGTCGTGCTCGATGAAGTCGCGGACTTCGCGGCCGCGCTCGCCGATGAGGGCGATGACGGTGACATCGGCGCGGGTGCCGCGCGCGAGCATGCCGAGGAGGGTGCTCTTGCCGACGCCGGAGCCGGCGAAGATGCCGACGCGCTGGCCGCGGCCGAGGGTGAGGAAGCCATCGACGGCGCGGACACCGCTGGGGAGCGGGCGGGCGATCGGCTCGCGGTCGAGCGGGTGGGGCGGCTCGGCGGAGGCGGCGACCCAGCGGACGCCCGCCGGGGGCTCGCCGCCGTCGATCGGCCGGCCGAGGCCGTCGAGGATGCGGCCGAGGAGGGCGCGGCCGACGGGGGCGAGCGGCGGGGTGCCGGCCGCGTAGACGCGCGCGCCGGCAGGCAGGACGGCGCGTTCGAGGAGGGCGAGGTGGGCGATGCCGGGCGCGGATCCGGCGGCCTCGGCGGCGACGGGCGCGCCGGAGGGCGTTTCGATGAAGACGAGTTCGCCGGGCTGGAGGTTGATGCCGGCCGCGGCGGCCATCTCGCCGCTGCTGTGGAGGAGCGTGCCGGTGCGGCGGTAGAGGCTGGCGCCCGCGACGGCGCGGATGACGGATTCGAGGGCGGCCGTCACGGTTCGCCCCCGGCCGCGCGGCGGATGGCGAGCTCGGCGAGGTCGAGCCGGGCATCGAGGGTGGCGTCGATCGTGCCGTTGCGGAGGTCGACGATGCAGCCGCCGACCTCGATGGCCGCGTCGGGGCGGACGTAGGCGCCGAGTTCGCCGAGGGCGGCCGTGACCCCGGCTTCGACCGCAGGGTTGACGCGGATGCTGAGCAGCTCCTGCCCGGCGGCGGCCCGGACGGCCTCTTCGCAGGCTGCGGCGGTGAGGGCCGGGTCCGCCTGGTAGGCGAGGCCGACGATGCGGCGGACGGCGAGGATGACGGCTTCGGCGAGGAGGCCGGAGGCGGAGGCGGCGATTTGGTCGCGGATGGCGCGGCCTTCGCGGGCGGCGGCGCGGAGGAGTTCGAGGAGGTCGCGGGCCTCGGCGGCGGCGCGGGCGAGCCCGTCCTGGTAGCCCTGCTCCGCAGCGGCCCCGGCGGCGGCGGCGACCTCGGCGGCGGCGCTTGCCCGGATGCGCGCGGCTTCGGCCTCGGCAGCGGCGATGATCTCGGCGGCGCGGGCCTCGGCGGCGGCGATGACCTCGGCGGCGGTGGCGACCGGCGCATCGAGCGGCACGGCCGGGGAGCTTGCGCCGACGACGAAGACCTCGCTCTCGGCGCGGGCGCGGGCGGAGCGGATGACGCGGGGCGGCCTAGCCGACCAGTTCATCGTCGCCTCCGCGGGAGATCACGATCTCTTCGGCCTCGTCGAGCCGGCGGATGACTTCGACGATGCGCTGCTGGGCTTCTTCGACCTGGCGGAGGCGGACGGGGCCGGAGGCCTCCATGTCCTCGCGCAGCATCTGGGCGGCGCGCTGGGACATGTTGCGGAGGATGCACTCTTTGACGGCGTCGGAGGTGGCCTTGAGGGCGAGGGCGAGGTCGCGGACTTCGACTTCGCGGAGGATGCGCTGGATGGAGCGGTCGTCGAGCGTGGCGATGTTCTCGAACACGAACATGCGCTTCTTGATCTGCTCGGCGAGCTCGGGCTCGTTCTCTTCGAGGGCCTCGATGATGGTCTTCTCCGTCATGCGGGAGGACTGTTTGAGGACCTGGACGAGGACTTCGATGCCGCCGACCGACTGGGACTGGCGGGAGGGCTGGAGGACGGCGCTGAGCTTGCGGCGGAGGACGGCCTCGACTTCGTTGACGATCTCCGGGTTGGCGCGGTCCATGAGGGCGATGCGGCGGGCGACATCCGCGGCGAGTTCGGGCTCGAGCCCGGCGAGCACTTGCGCGGCTTTGTCGGGCTGGAGGAACGAGGTCAGGAGCGCGATGGTCTGGGGGTGCTCCTGGGCGAGGAAGTTGACGAGCTGCTGGACGTTGAGGTGGCGGAGGAAGCCGAAGGGGACGGTCGGGGAGGTGGCGGAGAGCCGGTCGATGAGCTCGGCGGCCTTCTCTTCGCCGAGGGCGAGGCGGAGGAGCTCTTCGGCGTAATCGAGGCCGCCGAGCGAGATGACGTTGCGGGCGACGGCGGCTTCTTCGAACTCCTCGACGACCTCTTTGCGCTGCTCGGGGAGGAGCTCGCCCATGGCGGAGATCTCCCAGGTCAGGCGCTCGATGTCCTCGTCCGAGAGATGGCGCAGGACCTCGGCGGAGCGCTCCTTGCCGAGGGTGATGAGGAGCGCTGCGGCTTTGCGGCGGCCCTTGAGCTTCTCATCCTTGGCGACCATGGCCCGTTACTCTTCCCTCATCCAGGTTTGGACGACGTCGGCGACGGCGCGGGGGTTGGCCTCGGCGAGGCGGAGGACGCGCTCCTCGTGGGGGTCGGGCGGCGTTTCGAGGACGGGGAGGTCCTCCTGTGGCGCAGCGCTGGGCAGGGCGGCGAGGGCGGCGGCCGCGCCGGCGGGGAGCGCCTGCGCCATGACCGGCGCGGGCAGGCGGAGCTGCCGCTTCGAGAGCGAGCGGAGGAGCAGCATGACGAGGACGAAGGCGAGGATGACGGCGAGGATCGGGATGACGAGCTTGAGGTATTCGAAGTAGGCGGCGAGGCCGCCCGGCGTCTCGCCGATGAGGTCGGTCCGGGCGCTTTCGTCGAAGGGCAGGCGGGTGACGCTGAGGATGTCGCCGCGGACCTGGTCGAGGCCGACGGCGGCGGCGACGGCGCTCGTGATGGCGGCCTCCTGCGCGGCGGTGACGCTCTCATCGAGGACGACGGAGACACTGAGCCGCTGGAGCTTGCCGGGCGCCTGGATGGTGGTGGAGGAGGTCTTCGGGATTTCGTTGTTGGTGGTCGTCTCGGTGCGGGAATACTGCGAGTTGCCGTTGGCGGTGGTGTTGGCGCCGCCGCCGGTGCCGCCGTTCGCGCCGGTGCCGGGGACGTTGCCGACGTTGAGGTTCGTGCCGGTGAAGGTCTCCTCGACGGTCGTTTGCGAGCGGGGGACGGCCTGCTGGGGCGTGCCGTATTCGTCTTTGACCTGGGTGACCTGGTCGAAGTTGAGGCTGGCGCGGATGGTGACGGCGGAGCGGCCCGGGCCGACGATGCGGGCGAGGACATCGGCGACGTCGCGCTGGAGGGCGAGTTCGTACTGGCGCTGGAGTTCGAGCTGGGTCGCGGTGGCGCCGGCGGAGAAGCTGCCGCCAAAGGTCGCGCCGTCGAAGAGAACGCGGCCGGAGTCGTCGATGATGGTGATGCCCTTTTCGCTGAGGCCTTCGACGGAGTTGGCGACGAGGTTGGTGATGCCTTTCACCTGCTCGTCGGTGAGGCGGGCGCCGGGCTTCAGCTGGAGGAGGACGCTGGCGGTCGCTTCGTGCTGGTCTTCTTTGAAGACGGCCTGCTTGGGGATGGAGATGTGGACGCGGGAGGCTTTGACGGCATCGAGGGTGTTGATGGAGCGGGCGAGTTCGCCTTCGAGGCCGCGGCGGAAGTTGACCTGCTGGACGAAATCGGTGGCGCCGAAGTTGGTCTTGTCGAAGATTTCGAGGCCGACGGCGCCGCCGGAGGGGAGGCCGGCCTGGGCGAGCTTGATGCGCACCTCGGCGACTTTGTTGGCGGGGACGGCGATGGCGGAGCCGCCGGCGCGCAGTTCGTAGGGGATGCCGAGCGATTCGAGCTCGTCGGCCATGGCGGCGCTGTCCTCCGGGGCGAGGCCGGAGTAGGCGGTGACCATCTTCGGGCTCGAGGAGGAGAGGAAGAGCAACCAGACGAGGACGAGGCCGCCGATGCCGACTGCGGCGAGCATCAGCTGGCGGCTGCGCGGGAGCGCGTTCCAGCGTTCGAGCCATGGACCGAGTGGCGACGACTGCAGGTTCCCCATGCGGTGCTCCGGGCGGTAGTGCTCCGAAGGTAGCGATGGGGCTCGCGGCTCCGCATCGGGGAGTCACCGATGCGCGGGTGGCGTTCCCGTGAAGTGTGGGGAGAAAACCCTGATCCTGCCGTGCGGTGGCGGCTATTCGGCCGGCGCGAAATCGGGGTCGGCGGGGTCGAGGGGGAGGATGGGCGGCATGGCGCGGTCGAGGTGGTGCTCTTCGACCCAGCGGCGGCGGGCGTGCCAGTGAGCGGGATGGCTCGGCCAGCCGTGGGTGCGCTCTTCGACCCATTTCCAGTCGGCCCAGCAGAGGAGGGCAGTGTCGAGGTCGCGGCGGGCGAGCCGGCGGATGGCGCCGAGGAGCGGGTCGCGCTTCCGCTTGCGGGGTTCGAACTTGTCGGCGAGCAGGATGACCTTGGCGATGAGGGGCATGTCGGCGGCGCCGAGGGTGTGGTCGCGGACGGCGGTGAGGGCCTCGTCATCGGTGACGCCGAAGCGTTCGCGGAGAACGACGGCGGCGATGGGGCCGTGGAGGAGGACGGGCTCGAGGCGGTCGGTCTCGGTGACCGGGACGCCGCACTCGGCGGCGAGGCGGAGCTGTTCGGCCGGCGGGTGGGCACGGAAGAGGTCGTGGCCCCAGGCGGCGAGTTCGACGCGGGCGGGGTCGAGATCCCAGCAGGCGGCGAGGTCGCGCGCCTCGGCGGCGACGCGTTCGACGTGCCGGCGGAGGCCGTCCGGCAGGCGGGTGTATTCGGCCTGGACGGCGGCGAGCTGGGCGGCGATGTCGCTCATGCGCGGGGGCGGCGCCGGCGGAGTCAGCCTTCGGGGCCGAGCCGGCGGCCGGCGAGGAGGTGCATGTGGAGGTGGTGGATGGTCATGCCGGCGGCGTCGCCGACGTTGAAGGCGAGGCGGTAGCCGGGCTCCCAGGCGCCTTCGACGCGAGCGACGTCCTTGCTGAGCATGAACATGCCGGCGAGGGTCTCGGCGTGGCTCCATTCGACCTCGCGGGCGTTGTCGATGTGGACCTTCGGGATGATGAGGCAGTGGACCGGCGCGCGCGGGTTGATGTCGCGGATGGCGAAGGCGTGGGCGTTTTCGGCGATTTTCGTCACCGGGACCTCGCCCCGGTGCATGCGGCAAAACAGGCAGTCCTGCATGGGCGCCATTGTGTGCAGGCCGCGCGGCTGTGTCGATGGGCGGCGGCGGATTTTGCGGGCGGTTTGCGGGGGCGTTACGGTGCGCGGGATGACGCAGCCCGCAGGGAGCGTGCTCTCGCTGTTCTGGTCGCCGCTGTGCGCGGTGGGGAGCCACGGGCCGGCGGGGCCGAACGCGCAAATCTGCCTTTCAGTGCTGGGGGCCTCGATCGTGCCGGCGCGGCCGCGGCTGCTCGTGGCGCTCTGGAAGGGCAACTACACGCACGACCTCGTGCACGCGGCGGGGACGCTGGCGATCACGGTGCTGGCGGAGGGACAGGAGGAGCTGCTGGCGCCGCTCGGGCTGCAGAGCGGCCGGGAGAGGCCGAAGCTGGGCGGGCTGGAGTGCCGGCTCACGCCGGAGGGCGACCCGGTCTTCGCGGGCGGCGCCGGGTGGCTGCGGGGGCGCGTCATCGACACGTTCGATCTCGGCGATGCGACGGCCTTCCTCACGGCCGTCGATGAAACGGGCGCGGGCGAGGGGACGCCGCTGCGGTGGCAGACGGCGCAGCGCGTCGTCGGCGAGGAGTTCCTCGCGCGGTGGGCGGAGAAGAGCGCGCGCGACCGGGCGGCGGCGGAGCGGGCGATGCGGTGGCTGGCGTGAGCGGCCGGGATGCCGCCGGCGCTCAGGCGTAGAGGACGTGGGTGCGGAGGAAGGCTTCGACCGCCTTGTAGAAGTGGTCGATCGTCTCCGATTTGCGCCAGCCGTGGCCTTCGCCGGAGTAGACGTGGTATTCGTGCGGGACGCCGCGGGCGCGGAGGGAGGCGACGATGCTGTCGCTCTGCTCGCGGGGGACGACGCGGTCGATTTCGCCCTGGAAGACGGCGACGGGGTCGCGAATGCGGTCGGCGTGGAAGATGGGCGAGCGCTCGCGGTAGACGGCGGCGGCTTCGGGGAGCGGCCCGAGGAGCGAATCGAGGTAGCGGGCTTCGAATTTGTGGGTATCGGAGGCGAGGGTGAACTGGTTGGCGACGCCGAACATGCAGATGGCCGCTTTGTACACGCCGGGGTACTGGACGAGCGACTGGAGGACGGTAAAGCCGCCGGCGGAGCCCCCCATGATGACGAGGCGGGCAGGGTCGGCGAGGCCGCGTTCGGCGAGGGCGAGGGCGCCGGTGCGGGCGTCCTCGACGTCGTAGATGCCCCACGAGCGGCGGAGCTTGAGCATGTAGGCCCGGCCGTAGCCGGTCGAGCCGCGGTAGTTCGGCAGGAGGACGGCGTAGCCGCGGGTGGCGAAGAACTGGGCCTGGGGATTCCAGCTCGCGGTGACCTGGCTGGTGGGCCCGCCGTGGACGAGCACGACGAGCGGGGGCGCGCCGCGGCCTTCGAAGCGGTCGCTGGCCGGCGGATAGTAGAGCCCGTGCGCCTGCTCGCCATCGAACGAGGTCCAGCTGACCGGCTGCGGGGCGGAGAGGGCGGCCGCGGGGACGAGCTCGCTGTCGCTGCGGCGGACGACGTCGATGCGGGGCGCGGCGGGGTCGGCGAGGTCGATATCGAGGACGCGCGGGGGCTGCTTGCCGCCGCTGGCGACGACCGCGAGCCGCTCGGCGGCGGGCGATGCGGCGGGCGCGGAGAACGAGGTGTAGCGGGCGTGGGCCGCCTCGAGGTCGCGTTCGCCGCCGGCCGGGTCGAGAAGGACGAGGCGGTGGAAGCCGGCGATGGACCGGATGACGGCGATGCGGCCGGAGGGAAGCTCGGCGAAGGTGCGCATGCCGTGCATCCAGGCGGGCGTGCCGTGCTCGGCCTCGCCGGCGGTCACCTGGCGGACGGCCCCGGAAGCGAGGTCGCGGCGGTAGAGGTGGCCCCAGCCGGTTTCGTCGGAGACGTAGAGGAGCCCGGCGCCGTCGCGGGTGAAGAGCGGCTGGAAGATGCTGACGTCCGGGCCGCCGGCGACGACCCCGGACGAAGCGATGCGGGGGAGCGGGCCGCTGGCATCGAGGGCGGCGACCCGGAGTTCGGTGCCGTCCCAGGGCATGTTGGGGTGGTCCCATTCGACCCAGGCGAGGCGGTCGCCGCCCGGGTGCCAGGCGGGCTGCATGTAGAAATCGCGGCCCTCGGCGAGGCGGCGCGGCCACTGGCGGCCTTCGCTATCGACGACGGCGATGCAGTCGACGTCTTCGAAGGTGTGGACATAGGCGACCCAGCGGCCATCGGGGGAGACCGCGGGCGAGGAGGCGGCCCCGAAGGGCGGGGTGATGGGCCGCGCGGGCCCGCCGGCGAGGTCCTGGCGGTAGATGCGCTGGTCGGCCTGGCCGACGAAGTAGCAGGCGCCATGGGCGAGGGTGAAATCGCCGCCGCCGTAGCCGACGAAGGCGCGGACGGAGATCTCGGGGGTGAGGTCGCGGGTCGCAGATTCTCCGGCCTGGCGGGCGGTGACGACGCCGCGGTCGGAGCGGCCTTCGGACCAGGCCAGGGTGCGACCATCGGTATCCCAGGCAGGTTCGTTGAGGCGGAGGGCGGCGCCGAGCGCCGCGGGGGTGATGGGGCTCGGCCAGAGGCCGAACATGCGCTGTTCGCGTGCCATGGCGGGGATTGTACGGCGGGGCCGGCGAGGGCGCCGGGCAGGGGTCAGGCGGGCGGCTGCGTGATGCGGAAGTGGTTGCCGAAGGGGTCGCGCCCGGCGCAGTCGATGCCCCACGCTTGCTCGATGGGCTCCTGGGTCATCGTGACGCCGCGGGCGCGGAGCGTTTCGTAGGTCTTCCGGCAGTCGTCCGTATGGAAGATGAGCCAGCCGCCGGCTTCGCCCGTTGGGACGAGGCGGCGGACGGTATCGGCGGTTTCGGCGTCCATCATGGGGCCGCCGGGGAGTTCGAGGAGGATTTCGCGGGGGTCGCCGGGCACGCCGACGGTGAGCCAGCGCATGACCCCGAGGTCGATATCGGTGCGGACTTCGAGGCCGAGCTTGCCGACGTAGAAGTCGAGGGCGGCGTCCTGGTCGAGGACGTAGAGCTGGGAGATGGCGACGCGGGTGAACATGGCCCGCCATCATAGCCCGCCAGGGACGGAGGCGCGCGTTCCGCGTTCGGGGGCGAGGCCGTATCCTTGCCTGCGATGCCCACGAGTCTTGCCCCCGTTTCCGTCGACGAACTGAAGGCCATCGCGAAGCGCGTGCGCGCGCACATCGTGGAGATGGTCTACGAAGCGCAGAGCGGCCACCCGGGAGGGTCGCTCTCGGCGGTCGAGCTGGGGGTGGCGCTGTACTGGAACCACCTGCGGGTCGACCCGGCGAACCCGGAAGACCCGGGGCGGGACCGGTTCATCCTCTCGAAGGGGCATGCGACGCCGTTCTACTACGCCGTGCTGGCGGAGCGGGGGTTCTTTTCGGCCGACCTGCTGAGCGGATTCCGGAAGCTGGGGAGCCCGCTGCAGGGGCACCCGTCGATGAAAGCGCTGCCGGGCATCGAGATGTCGGGCGGGTCGCTCGGGCAGGGGCTGTCGTTCGCCATCGGGCACGCGCTCGCCGGGCGGCTGGAGGGGCGGGAGTTCCGCTGCTGGGTGCTGCTCGGCGACGGCGAGCTGAACGAAGGGCAGGTGTGGGAAGCGGCGATGGCGGTCCCGCATTTCGGGCTGGGCGACCGGGTCATCGCGCTGGTGGACCGGAACGGCATCCAGAACGACGGCTTCGCGGACAGGATCATGCGGACGAACCCGCCGGCGATGTTCGCGGGCTTCGGCTGGAAGGTGATCGAGTGCGACGGGCACGACATGGCGGCGGTGGATGCGGCGCTGGCGGAGGCGGAGCGGCCGGATGAGCGGCCGCGGGTGGTAGTGGCGCACACGGTGAAGGGCAAGGGCGTGTCGTTCATGGAGAACAACCCGGGCTTCCACGGGAAGGCGCCGACGCGGGAGCAGCTGGAGCAGGCGCTGGCGCAGATCGCGGAGGGGCTGGCATGACGCAGACGGCACCGGCGGCGGCGACGCGGGAGGCGTACCCGTTCGCGCTCATCGAGCTCGTGGAGCAGGGCGTGGACGTGGTGGCGATCGATGCGGACCTCTCGGTTTCGACGATGGGCTACCAGTTCGGCGAGAAGTACCCGGAGCGGTGGTACACGGTCGGCGTGGCGGAGCAGAACATGGTCGGGATCGCGGCGGGGCTGGCGGCCTGCGGGAAGACGGCGTTCATCGCGAGCTTCGCGGCCTTCCTCCCGGGGCGGTGCTTCGACCAGCTGCGGACGTCGGTGGCGCAGCCGCGGGGCGGGCTGAACGTGAAGTGCGTGGCGAGCCACGGCGGCATCACGGTCGGGGAAGACGGGATGAGCGCGCAGGCGATCGAGGACCTCGCGCTGGTCACCTCGCTCATCCCGTTCGACGTGGTGGTGCCGGCCGACTTCGAAGCCGCGAAGCAGGCGATCGTGGCCGTCGGGAAGACGACGCGGCCGGCGTACGTGCGGACGGGGCGGCCGAAGGTGCCCGCCATCTACGGGAGCGATTACCGGTTCGAACTGGGGAAGGCGACGCGGCTGCGCGAGGGGTCCGACGTGACGATCATCGCCTGCGGGGTGCTGGTCGGGATCGCGCTGGAGGCGGCGAATCTGCTGGCGAACGAGGGCGTCTCGGCGCGGGTGCTGGACATGGCCACGATCAAGCCGGTCGACCGGGAGGCCGTCATCGCCGCCGCGCGGGAGACGGGCGCCATCGTGACGGCCGAAGAGCACCAGACGACGGGCGGGCTGGGCACGGCCGTGGCGCGGGTGCTGGCCGAGACGGTGCCGGCGCCGGTTTCGTTCGTGGGCGTGGACCGGTACGGGACGAGCGGGAAGTGGGACGAGCTGCTGACGTATTTCGACCTGACGCCGGCGCGGGTTGCGGCGGCGGCCCGGGACGCGATCAGCCGGAAGCGGTAGCGGGCGATTCGCCGGCGGCGCGCGGCGCGATTTTTTCGAGGGCTTCGATGACCTCGGGGACGTGGGCGGTGACACGGAAGTCGTGGCGCATGGCGGCGCGGATGATGCCCTCTTTATCGATGACGTAGGTGACGCGTGGGGGCATCCACGGGATCCAGCCCTTCGCGTCGTAGAGGGCGCGCAGGCGGCCGTCGCCGTCGGGGATGAGCGGGAAGGGGAGGCTGTGCTTCTCGCGGAAGGAGGTGTGGGAGCTGGAGGAATCGCCGCTGATGCCGATGACGATGGCGTCGTAGGCGGCGATGGCGCCGTAGTTGTCGCGGAAGGAGCAGGCCTGGGCGGTGCAGCCGGGGGTGAAGTCCTTCGGGTAGAAGTAGAGGACGACGTGCTTCTTGCCGCGGTAGTCGCTGAGCCTGAAGGTCGAGCCGTCGTCGAGGGTGGCGGTGAAGTCGGGGGCGGGCGTGCCGGGCTTGAGCATGGGGCGGACCTCCGGGGGTGTTCGCCGGGCTAGGGTGTGCGGAAGCAGGCCTGGATGGCGGCGGCGATCTCGGGGGAACCGGTGAGTTCGCCGACCTCCTCGGCGCGGGCCTCGCCGCGGATGAAGCGGAAGAAGCCCGGGGTATCGGTCTTGAGGTAGACGTCGGCGTCGGGGGCGCCGCTGCGGCGGGGGTGGAGGTGGCCGTCGTGGATGTCGTAGGTCCAGGTGTTGGCGTCGCCGGCGTCGCTGATTTCGATGGTCATGCGGGCTTCGAGGTCTTCGGCGCGTTCGGGGTGGAAGGCGAAGGTGGGGATGACGCGGACGGCGAAGTCGTGGCTGACGCGGGAGCCGACGTGTTCTTCGCGGATGGGTTCGACGTATTTGCGGCCCCAGTCGAGGAGGGCGAGGAGGATGGGGCGGACTTCCCAGCCTTTCTGGGTGAGGGTGTATTCGACGCGCGGCGGGAGGGCTTTGAAGTAGTGGCGCTCGACGAGGCCCATGGCTTCGAGGCGGCGGAGGCGGTCGGAGAGGACGTTGGGGGACATGCCGGCGCAGCTTTCGAGGATGTCGTTGTAGCGGTGGAGGCCGGACATGAGGTCGCGAATGATGAGGAGGGTCCAGCGGTCGCCGAGGACGTCGAGCACCTGGGCGATGACACAGGGGAGGTTGTAGGTGCGGCCTGTGTCGGAATCTGCGCGCTGGGCCATGGGCGTGGCTCCGGTTTGGATAGTGTCAAGGTTCTGCGCGGCGCTAGCACCGGGACTATTGACATGATAGCGACCGATGCTATGATTCGCCTACGAGCACTGCTACGGGAACGCTAGTACCAGCACTCGCCGAGAACTAGCCTAGCCCAGCGGCAGTTGCCCGGTCAACAAATGGAAAGGGGGTCCACCACCATGGCTGACGCCACGATCGAGACGACGAAGGCTCCCCAGGCTGACCACTTCCACCGCTGGCGGATCGAGGAGCCGAACGGCCCGACGAGCCGCGGTGTCTGCAAGGTTTGCGGCGCGGAGAAGGAGTTCAAGAACTGGCTCGCCGAGGGCGACTTCATCACGAATGAAGAGCACCGGGCGATGGCTTCCGCGGCCTGAGCCTCCGTCCCTGCCCCGGGCAGCGGGCGTCCTCTCCCGCCCGCCGGCCCACCAGCAGCACCGCCGCCCCGCTGGCCCGGGGCGGCGGTTTTTTCGTGCCCGGCGGTCACTGGTTCAGATGATGCCGGCGGCGGCGAGGCGCTCGATCTCCGCGTCGGTGAGACCGAGGAGGCCCTGGTAGACCTCGCGGTTGTGTTCGCCGAGGAGCGGCGCGCGGCCGGGCACCGCGCCCGGGGTGGCGGTCAGCCGGGGCACGACGCCGGGCTGGAGGATGGGGCCGAAAACAGGCGAATCGACGGTGACGACCTGCTCGCGGGCCGCGTAGTGGTCGTCGGCGACGATATCGCTGACCTGGTAGACCTTCGAGGCGGGAACGCCGTGGCGGTCGAGCGCGGCCTGGGCCTCGGCGAGGGTGAGGCCGGCGGCCCAGTCGCGGAGGATGGCGTGGATGGCTTCGTGGTTCGCGAGGAGGTTCTGGCGGGGCGTGAAGCGGGGGTCGGCGACGAGTTCCGGCTGGCCGATGGCGGCGCAGAGCCGTTCGAACGAGCGCTGGGTGGTGGCGTTGATGACGAGGTAGTGGCCGTCGGCGGTTTCGAACTGCTCGGCGGGGACGACGCCGGGGTAGTAGTTGCCGCTGCGGGGGCGGTCGCGGCCGGTGAGGCCGAAGTTGGCGGCGTGGGTGCCGCTCATCCGCCAGACGGCTTCGTAGAGAGCGACGTCGACGTCCTGGCCGCGGCCGGTGAGATCGCGCGCGCGGAGGGCGGCGAGCGCGCCAAACGCGGCGAAGATGCCGGCGCCGTAATCGCCGATGAAGTAGCCGGGGCGGACGGGCGGCCGGTCGGGGTAGCCGGTGACGGCGGTGATGCCGCTGAAGGCGAGGGCGACGCGGTCGAAGCCGGCGCGGTCGCGGTAGGGGCCGTCCTGGCCGTAGCCGGAGATGCGAACGACGACGAGGCCGGGGTTCTCCTCGCGGAGGTCATCCGGGGCGAGGCCCCAGGCCTCGAGGGTGCCGGGGCGGAAGTTCTCGATGAGGACGTCGGCGGCGGCGGTCAGCCGGCGGAAGAGCGCGCGGCCCTCGCCGCGGGCGAGGTCGAGGGTGACGGACTTCTGGCCGCGGTTGTCCTGTTCGAAGGAGAGGTTGCCGCGGTTCGCTTCGCCGGTGCCGGGCGGCTCGACCTTGATGACCTCGGCACCGAACTCGGCGAAGAGGGTGGCGCAGAACGGCGCTGCGAGGATCTGGCCGGCGGAGATGACGCGGATGCCGGCGAGCGCGGCGAGGGCGGGCGGCATGGTGAGCGGGAATGATACGGTTCGGACGATGGCGGCTGCACGCGGCCCGGGAGAAACGTTCTACGAGGCGGTGTACGCGCTCGTGCGCCGCATCCCGGAGGGGCGGGTGATGACGTACGGGCAGGTCGCGCTGGAGCTGGGCGCGCCCGCGGCGGCGCGGGCGGTCGGCTACGCGCTGGCGTGGCTGCCGCAGGGGACTGAGGTGCCGTGGTGGCGGGTGGTGAATGCAAAGGGGGCGATCAGCCTCCGCGGCCGCGGCGAGGAGGCCGATCTCCAGCGGCGGCTGCTGGAAGCGGAAGGCGTGGTCTTCGGGCCGGACGGGCGGATGGATCTCGGGCGCTACCGCTGGTTTCCTTCGGACGGTTCGGCGGGCGGTACGGGCGCGAGCTTCGTGCCGGGAAGGTAGTAGCGGTCGTGCCAGATGCCGCGGTACGGTTCGCCTTCGAGCGGCATGCGCCACGTGCGGATGCGGGCGCCGGCGAGGGGGACGCGGATGAGCGCGCGGGGCTGGTCGATGGTCTCCTCGATGTACCGGTCGGCGGCCTCGGGCGGGACGTAGCGGCGAGCGATGCGGCGGTAGAGGTCGCGCCAGGCGGCATCGTCGCCCGGCTGGCGGACGACCTCGGCGACGCCTTCGATGACGACCTTCCGGTAGGGGTGGTGCTGGTCATCGATGGTGAGCGCGACGCGGGGGTCGTGGCGGATGTGGTCGAGCCACTCGGAGGCGGCGCGGGGCGTGATGTAGATGGCGCCGTCCTCGCAGATGAACCAGACCGGGGTGACGTGGGGCGCACCTTCGGCGTCGACGGTAGCGATGCGGCAGAGGATGCCGGGCTGCTGGAGGAATTCGTCGCGTTCGGCTGGCGAGAGGGCTGGCATCGGAGCCTCCGGGCGCGTGGCGGCGCTGCGATTGGGTAGGATACGCCCAACGTTCGAACGCTGGAGGAGCCGGTCATGGACGAGCAGGCGCAGGCCGCGAAGAAGACGCTGCTGCGGATGATCCCGTACGGGCTGTACGTGCTCGGGGTGCGGGACGGCGACGAGGTCTCGGCAGCGGCGATCAACTGGGTGACGCAGACGTCGTTCACACCGCCGCTGGTGGCGATGGGCGTGAAGAAGGACAGCGGGGCCTACGCGCTGCTGAAGCGGACGGGGCAGTTCGCGCTCTCGTTCCTCGAGAGCGGGCAGGGCGACATCGCCTACGCGTTCTTCAAGCCGACGACGGTCGAGGGTTCGAAGGTGAACGGGCAGGAGACGGAGGCGGCGACCAACGGCGCGCCGGTCATCGCGGCGGCGCCGGGCTGGGTGGAAGGGCGCGTGGTCGGCGAGGTGGACCTCGGCGACCACAGCTGCGTGGTGGGCGAGGTGACCAACGCGGTGCTGAAGCGGGAGGCGAAGCCGCTCACGCTCGACGAACTGGGCGTGAAGTACGGCGGCTGAGCGCTAGTCGAACCAGCGGGCTTCGCCGGGCGCCAGCTCGACGACGCGCGTGTAGCCGCGGTGGAGGACGGCGACGGTCCGCGGGTAAGAGCGATCGTTCCGGAGCTGGAGCCGGCCGCTGACGGGCCGCTGGAAGAGCCCCGCCGAGGTGACGTGGCCGGAATCGCCGACGAGGCGCGGGGTGCGCGCCGGGGCGTAGACCTGCCAGAGCGTGCCTTCGTGGGGGCGGAGGTAGACATCGCCCATCGGCAGGGGGCGCCGGTTCCAGACGTCGAAGCCGACCTCGCCGGGGCGGAGGAGTTCGGTCCACGGCACCCAGAGCGGCTCATCGGACCAGTTGAGGACGCCGACGAGGGCGCGGCCGTCGCCGAGGTCGGCGCGCCAGGCGCGGGGCGCGGGGCCGTCGCCGGGCTCGACCGGCCGGGCGGCGACGCCGGCGGGCGGGAAGAGGGCGAGCGCCATCTCGCGGCGGGCCGGCGGCAGCTTCGGGAGGTCGTCGCTGGCGACGACCATACCGCCGGAGAGGGCGATGCCGGTCGCGAGGAAGCGCACCTCGGCCTCCGTCAGCTCGGTGTCGGTGTCGCGGACGATGAGGCAGTCAGGGTCGTTGACCCACCAGCGGCGGTGCATCCAGTTGCGCTGGAGGGTGAGGCGCATGGCGTGGCGGACGGAGGGGTTGGGTCCGGCGGCCCAGGTTTCTTTGACATCCGGGCCGACGCGCATGGCGTCGACGAGGCCGATGGCGGGGCCGAAGTGGCAGGTGCAGCCGAGGAGGAAGGTATCGTCGCCGGCTTCTTCGCGGATGATTTCGAGGCCGCGGCGGAGGTTGGCGAGCGCCGTGGTGCCGGGCCGGTAGTAGCGGACGGTCGAAGCAGGCCGCGCCGCGTAGGAGCAGGCATCGAGCTTGAGGTAACTGTAGCCCCAGTCGCGGACGACGGTGCGGATGACGTTGCGGAGCCAGGCCTCGGCTTCGGGGTGGGTGCAATCGAGGACGGCGCAGCGGCCGAGCCAGGTCTGGACGAAGACGGTTTCGCCGCCGGGCGTCCGGAGGACCATCTCCGGGTGGTCGCGCAGGGCGGCGGAGTGCTCGTTGAGGACGAAGGGGGCGAGCCAGAGGCCGGGCCGGTAGCCGGCTTCGCGGATGCGGGCGGCGAGCGCGGCCATCCCGGAGGGGAACTTCGCGTTCGGCGTCAGCCAGTCGCCGGTGTGCGACTGGTAGCCGTCGTCGATTTGCACGACCTCGGCGGGGTGGCGTTCGCGGACCATCTCCTCGAGGTTGGCGAGGACGTCGGCCTCGGAGACGCGGTCGTAGAAGTAGTACCAGCTGCACCAGCCGGTCGGGACGCGCTCCGGGACACGGGCGCCCATGCGAGCGGCGACGTCGTCGGCGTACCGTTCGATGAGCTCGAGGGGGTCGCGGCCTTCGCGGAGGGCGACAGGCGGCAGCTGGACCGATTCGCCGGGGCCGAGGACGAGGCCGTCGACGTCGTAGACGAGGGCGATGCCGGTGACGGCAGACTCCGAAGCGTCGAGCGTGACTTCGACGTCGAAGAAGAAGCGGTCCGGCTGGAGGCAGGCGGCAAGGAGCGCTGGCGCGGGCTGCGAGGGGAGCCAGAGGACTGCCTGGTCGCGGCTGGTGTAGGTCACCGCGTCGCCGGAAGGGCGAGCGAAGCGGCCGTCGTAGCCCTCGGCGGCGGGCGCGCCGAAGTTGCGGACGAGGGCGTCCATCTGCATGTAGCGGCCGTGGACCCAGAGCCAGCCGTCGGCGGCCGGGGCCTCGAGCTGCGCCGCGAGGCGGATGTCGCGCGGGGCAGCCGGTTCGCCGCCGGTGTTCGACAGGGTGATGCGGAGCTCGCCGGCGGCCTCGTCGTAGTCGAAGGTGCAGTCGAGGCCGGGCGGCAGGCCGTCGGGAGCGAGCCAGAGGTCCCAGGGCAGGGTGGTCACGGGTGAACCTTACCGCCCCGGCGGGCTTCGGCGTAGCGGCGGGCGGCCTCGAGCGATTCGGGCGTGCCGATATCGAACCAGGCGCCGCGGACGGGCACGGCGCGGACCGTCCGGCCGGCTTCGATCGCGGCGGCGACGGCGCGGGGCAGCTCGTATTCGCCGCGGGACGACGGCTCGAGGGCTTCGACGAACGGCCAGAGCCACGCGCCGAGGACGGCGGGGCCAGCGTTGTTCCATGGGGTCGCGGAGGTGCCGCGGGGCGGCTTTTCGACGATGCGGGTGACGCGGAAGGCATCGTCGACGTAGACGGCGGCGCCGGCCCACGGGTCATCGACCGGGTTGACGAGGAGAGCGCCGTCGCTGCCGGGTGCGGCGCCGAGGAGGGCGGCGTAGCTCTCCGGGTCGAGGTAGACATCGCCCCAGGTGACGAGGAAGGGGCCGGGGGCGAGGTGGGGGCGGGCGAGGGCCGCGGCGCGCGCCGTGCCTTCGAGCCGCTCCTGGCGGACGAAACGGAGCTCGAGGCCGGGCGGCGGCGCGGCGGTGAGGGCGTCCACGATGCGGTCGCCGAGGTAGCCGACGACGACCACGGCCGATGCGATGCCGGCAGCAGCGAGCGCGTCGAGGGTGTGGAGGAGGAGCGGGCGGCCGGCGAGCGGGAGGAGCGGCTTCGGCGTGTCGGCGGTGAGCGGGCCGAGGCGGGTGCCGCGGCCAGCGGCGAGGATGACGGCCTGCCGCGCGCTCATGCCAGCCGGGCCCCGGCGGAGGGCGCGACCTCGAAGGCGGGGCCGCCGGCCGCCGCAACGGCCGCGTCGATGACGGCCTGCTCGCGCCCGCGCTCGCAGACGGCGATGGCGAAGCCTCCGAAGCCCGCGCCGGTGAGGCGTGCGCCCGCGGCGCCGGCCTTCGTCATGGCCTTTACGAGGGCGTCGAGGGCGGGCGTCGAACAGCGGTAGTCGTCGCGGAGCGAGGCGTGGGAGGCAGCCATCAGCTCGCCGAGGGCGGCGAGGTCGCCGGCTTCGACGGCAGCGCACGCGAGGTCGACCCGCTCGGCCTCGGCGAGGACGTGGCGGGCGTACCCGCGGACCGGGAGCTGTGCATCGGGGTCGAAGGTGCCGGCGGCGAGCGTGACGAGGCGCTCGAGGGGGACGCCCGCCGTAGCCGCGGCCTTTCGCGCGGAGCTGCGCGCCGGGAGCTCATCGACGAGCACCGGCGCGGCATCGATGGCGGCGACGTGGCCGAGGAGGGGCGTGCCCTCGATCTCGGCGCCGAGCATGTCGGCGAGGAGTGCGGCGGCGATGCGCGTCGCGACGACGCGTTCGTTGTAGGCGTCGCGGGCGCCGCCGCCTTTCGGCGCCGGCTGCCCGGAGGAGGCGACGACGAACGCCCAGCCGGCGGGGACCGGCACGGCGCGCATCGCCGGCGGCAGGAAGTCGATGCGGAGGAGCGCCCCGGCTTCGGCGAACGCGATCACCTGCTGGTCCATGCCGCCGGTCTCGGCGCCGGCGAGGCGTTCGGCCTGCGCGGCGAGCCCGGCGAGTTCGGCGCGGCCGAGGCCGAGGCCGAAGGCGGCATCGAGGGCCAGCAGGAGGGCGACCGTGAGCGCGCTGGAGGAGCTGAGGCCGCTCGCAGCGGGGAGGTCGCTGGCGACGGCGATGCGCGCACCCCGGCCGGGAAGACGGGGACCGAGGACCGCGGCCGCGGCCGCGAGGTAGCGGTGCCACGGTTCGGCGCAGGCCGCCGGGCCGGCATCGAGGGGCAGGCGGGCGGGAACGGGGAATTCGCGCGAGACGGCCTCGAGCAGCGGGGCTTCCGACGGCGCGACGGCAACGGCCGTCGACTGGCCGATGGCGAAGGGGAGGACGGGCAGGCCGTTGTAATCGGTGTGTTCGCCGATGAGGTTGACGCGGCCGGGGGCGACGGCGACGGCGGCAGGTTCGGCGGCGAAGGTCGAGCGGAAGAGAGCGGCTGCGGCCGCAGCGGGGTCCACAGGGGTATTATCCGGGCATGACGACCGTGACCACACCTTCGAACCGCGCGATGCCCTCGACCCGGGGGCTGAACTTTTTCGAGGCGGACCCGAACCTCGAACGGGCGCTGCGGGCGTACGCGGAGCCGGCCGATGCGGACCGGGCGGTGCCGCTCCTCCGCGAGGTGGGCCGCTGCGCGGGCGACGAGCTGGATGAGCTGGCGGCCATCGCAGACGCGAACCCGCCGGTGCTGCGCACGCACGACCGGCTCGGCCAGCGGGTGGACGAGGTCGTCTATCACCCGGCGTTCGTGGAGATGCAGCGGCTCGGCTTTTCGCGGTTCGGGTTCGCGGCGATGTCGCACCGGGAAGGGGTGCTGGGGTGGCCGGGGCGCGTGCCGCACGTCGTGAAGTTCGCGCTCAGTTATGTCTTCGTTCAGTCGGAGTTCGGGCTGTTCTGCCCGATTTCGATGACGGATTCGGCGGCACGGGTGCTGCGGATGTTCGGCTCCCCGGAGCTGCAAGCGCGGTACGTGCCGCGGCTGACGAGCACGGAGTTCGGCGAGCTGATGCAGTCGGCGCAGCTGCTGACCGAGCGGACGGGCGGGAGCGACGTCGGCACGAGCGAGTGCGAGGCACGGCTGGTCGACGGCGGGTGGCGCATCTGGGGCGAGAAGTGGTTCTGTTCGAACGCGGGGGCGGACGTGCACCTCGCGCTGGCGCGGCCAGCCGGCGCGCCGGCCGGGACGAAGGGGCTCGGGATGTTCCTCGTGCCGAAGACGCTGCCGGACGGGAGCCGGAACCGGTACGTCATCCGGCGGTTGAAGGAGAAGCTCGGGTCGCGGTCGATGCCGACAGGCGAGTACGAGTTCGAGGGTGCGACGGGGTACGTGGTGGGCGAGATCGACCGCGGGTTCGCCCAGATGGCGGAGATGATCAACGTCTCCCGACTGAGCAACGGGATGCGGGCGGCAGCGCTGATGCGGCGGTCGCTGCTGGAGGCGGCGGTGCACGCGCGCGGGCGGGCCGCCTTCGGGCGGGCGCTCTTCGACCTGCCGCTGGTGCGGGAGCAGCTGTTCGAGATGGTGCTCGACAGCGAGGCGGCGCTCGCCATCGTGCTGTTCGCGGCGCAGGCGCTGGACCGGGCGGACGGCGGTTCGGAGCACGACGAACTGGTGGTGCGCATCACCACGCCGCTCATCAAGTACGCGAACTGCCGCCGGGCGCGCTGGACGGCGGGGATGGCGATGAACCTGCGCGGCGGGAACGGCTACATCGAGGAGTGGGTGAATGCGCGGCTCCTGCGCGACGCGCACCTCGGGAGCATCTGGGAAGGGGCGGAGAACGTGGTGGCGCTCGACGTGGCGCGGGCGGCGATGCGGAACGGTGCGCACGAGGCGCTCTTCCGGGAGCTGGAGGCGCGGCTCGCCGGCGTGACCGACGAGCGGGCGCGCGGCGAAGCGGAGGCGGCGCGGCGCGAACTGGGCCGCGTCCGGGCCGCGTTCGACCGGCTGCTGCAGGCGAGCGAGGACGAACGCGAGGCAAAGATGGCCACGATGTGCGACCGGCTGGCAGCGCTGGTGTGCGCCTGCCTGCTCACCGCCGAAGGCGACCGGGAGGCGCTGGCGGGCCTCGGGTACGGGAAGCTGCTGGCCGCGCGGGAGTACCGGCGCCGCTACGTGGAGCGGCAGGACCCCTTGGAGGCCGACACCGGCGCGCTGCGCTGGCTCGGCCACCTGGTCGACGGGGCGCCTGTGCCGGCCGCGGCCCTGGGGTAGCGGCTCAGGCGGCGGGCGGGAGCCTGTCCCCCCGCTGCGGGGTCAAGGGGCCGGCGGGAGGGGGGCCTCGCCGTACTGGTTGGGCATCGGCTTCGACGGCTGGGCGCAGAGCACGATGAGCGCAATCCAGCCGACGAGCGGGATGAGCCCGATGAGCTGGAGCCAGCCGGACTGGCCGATGTCGTGCAGGCGGCGGGCGGTGACGCCGATAGACGGCAGCAGGGCTGCCAGCGAGAAGGCAAAGGACACCACGTTGAAGAAGTTGCTGCTGACGGCGAGGGCGCCGAGGACGAGGCCGATGATGAACTGGCCGAGGGCGAACCACCAGAACTCCGGGCGGCCGGCGCGGCCTTCGAACAGGACGTAGCGCTTCCAGGGTGTGAGATACCACTGGATGGGCGAAGGCTGAGCGGGGGCTGCGGCCTGCATGGCGGGCTCCTGTCGCGAGGTGGCGGGAGCCTACCGAATCGCCCGCTCCCGTATCAAGGGCCACGTTCGTCCCCGATCGGGGCGAGGTGCGGGCCGGTCTACGCCTTGCTGTAGTCCCAGGAGATGTACTTCACCGGCGTGACTTCGATGTAGGCCGTATCGGGGCCGACTTCGGTGGGCAGCTGGTCCTCCGGGACGCCGCGGCGGCGCATCGCTTCGCGGCGGAGGGGGAGCACTTCGGCGGGGTCGGTGATGACGCGGCCGGTGCCCTGGATGCAGACGCCCTTGATGTCCTGCATCGTGCTGCCGGATTCGAGCATGACGGAGACGTTGGGGTTGCGCTCGATGTTTTTCGTCTTCTGGGTGCCCTTGCGGCAGCCCATGTAGATTTTTTCGCCGAGGCGGAAGTAGCCGATGGGGACGGTGTGGGGGTGGCCGCTGCGGCTGATGGTGGAGAGGGCGATCCAGCCGGGGCGGGAATCGAGGAAGGCGTGGATCTCGTCGAGGGACATCTTGCCGGGCATGCGGAACTCCGAAGCGGGATTCCCAGGGCAGGTGCAAGTTTGGGTTGCCCGGCTGCGGCTGTCGAGTGAGGATGAGCGGCAACGGAGGAGGGTTCACGCATGGCGCTCTACGTGAGGTTCGAACGGGCGGACGGCCGCCGCGGGGCGGGGCTGCTGGAGGGGGAGACGATCCGGGTCATCGAGGAGCCGTTCTGGGAGGGGACGCGGCCGACGGGCGAGACGGTGCCGCTGGCATCGGTGCGGCTGCTGCCGCCGTGCGAGCCGCGGAGCATCGTCTGCGTGGGGCTGAACTACGCGAGCCACCTGCAGGGGCGGCCCGCGCCGGACCCGCCGACGCTCTTCTTCAAGCCGCTCTCGTGCATCGCCGGGCCGGGCGACGCGATCGTGCTGCCGCCGAACTGCGGCCGCGTGGACCCGGAAGGCGAAATCGTCATCGTCATCGGGAAGCGGGTGAAGGGCGCGTCGCGGGAGGAGGCAGAAGCGGCGATTTTCGGCTACACGGCGGGGAACGACGTCTCGGCGCGCGCGTGGCAGCAGGCCGACGGCCAGTGGTGGCGGGCGAAGGGCAGCGACACGTTCGGCGTCTTCGGGCCAGCGATCGTGACGGGGCTGCGGCACGACGCGCTGGAGGTGGCGACCCGGGTGAACGGGCGCGAAGTGCAGCGGGGCCGCTCCACCGAGCTGATCCGCGACATCCCGGAAATCGTGCGGTACGTGAGCGCGGTGATGACGCTCGCGCCGGGCGACATCATCTACACCGGCACGCCGGGCAGCCCGCCGGAAATCCACCCGGGCGACGTGGTGGAAGTGGAGGTGACCGGGGCGGGGGTGCTCCGCAACGAGGTGCGCGCCGGGTAGCCTCAGGCGACGGCTTCGGCGCGGGACGCCGGACGTGCCGCAGGCCGCCCGAGGAGGAAGCCCTGCACGAGGTCGACACCGGCCTCGCGGACGACCCGGAGTTCGGCCTCGGTCTCGATGCCCTCGGCCAGCGTGCAGATGCCGAGGTCGCGGGCCATGGCCACGATGCGGCGGAGGATGGTCGCCCGGTACGGGTTCGCGTCGACGCCGCGGACGAGCTGCATATCGAGCTTGAGGTAATCGGGTCGGACGCGATCGAGGAGGTTGAGCGAGGAGTAGCCTTCGCCGAAGTCGTCGAGGGCGACGGCGAACCCGGCGGCGCGGTAGGTCTCGAGGATGCGGACGAGGTGGCCGACGTCCTGCACGCGGTGGCTCTCGACGACCTCGAAGACGACCTCGGCCGGCGGGATGCCGGCGGCGTGGACGGCTTCGACGGTAGAGCGGAGGCAGAACGCCGGGTTGTAGATGGCCGTCGGGGTGAAGTTGATGAAGAGGCGGCCGAGGCCGGCGCCGCTGCGGATGGCGAGGAGGCGGGCGAAACGGTCGAGGTGGAAGAGGAGGTCGCCGGCGGCGGCCGCACCGTAGAGGACGGCGGGCGAGATGAGCGTGCGGCCGTCCCGTTCGACGCCGCGGAGCAGGCATTCGTGGGCGAAGAGGTCGCCGGCCGCCGTGTAGATCGGCTGGAAGTAGGTGACGGCGCGCTGCCCGGCGAGGAGGTCGATGAGCCACGCGGCGCGGACTCGGGCGAGGAAGGCGCCGAGCGGCTCCATCCGGAGGAGGGCATCGAACGAGGGGGCGGCGCCGTCCTCGACGACGAGGGCGCGGGCATCGTGGAGCTCGACGGACGAGAGGGCGGCTTCGAGACAGGCGGCGAGCGGTTCGAGCTGGCCGGGTTCGAACGGGACCGAGATGGTGGAGTCGACTTCGCTGAAGGGCGCGAAGCCCGCGCCGCGGAGGGCGGACGCGAGGCCTTCGAGGGACCACGCGAGGGGCGGGGCGACGATGAGCCGGCCCCGCGCGGGCGGGGCGGGCGGCAGGAGCTGGCAATCGACGCAGAGGGAGGAGGGACGCTCGGCGGGCCGTGTCACGCGGGGATCATCGGCCGGGCGGCGGAGCCGCTTGAGGGGCTAGTGGTGGCCGTGAACGAGCGAGAGAAACTCGGCGCGCGTGACGTGGGAGTTCTTGAAATCGCCGCGCATCGCGGAGGTGACCATGAGCGAGCCGGGCTTCTTGACGCCGCGCATGGTCATGCAGAGGTGCTCGGCTTCGATGACGACGGCGACGCCGTCGGGCTGGAGGACCTCCTGGATGGCTTCGGCGATCTGGCTGGTGAGCTGTTCCTGGATTTGCGGGCGGCGGGCGTAGCCTTCGACGACGCGGGCGAGCTTGGAGATGCCGACGACGCGGCCGTCGGGGATGTAGCCGACGTGGGCCTCGCCGTGGAAGGGAAGGAAGTGGTGCTCGCACATGCTGTAGAACGGGATGTTGCGGAGGATGACCATCTCATCGTGGGCGACTTCGAAGCCGACGCGGAGGTGTTCGCGGGGGTCGATGAAGAGCCCTTCGAAGATTTCGGCGTACATTTCGGCGATGCGGCGCGGGGTATCGCGAAGGCCTTCGCGGGAGGGATCGTCGCCGATGGCCTGGAGGAGTTCGATGACGGCAGCGCGGATGCGGGCCTGGTCGGGGCCGGCGGTGGTGGTCACATGGTGCTCCGGGGCGGAGGATTGGGAGGATCGTAGCAGGGATGGAGCGAGCGGCGGGGCGCGGGCGCTGACACACCCGGCGCAGGAGGGGCGATGGACTGGCTGATCGCGGCCGCGGCGGTTGTGGCGGCGACGGGCGGCGCGCTGGCGCTGGGGTGGTGGGGGCTGCGGCGGAGCGCGGCGGGGCGGCGCTTCCTCGCGCTGCGGCGGCGGCAGAAGCTGCGGTTCCTGCGGGCACTCCTGCGGGCGGGGCGGCTCGGCTGGGCGGGGCGGCTGGCCGCGGCGGCCCTGCTCGGCTACCTCCTGCTGCCGTTCGACATCATCCCGGACGTCATCCCGGTGCTGGGGATGGCGGACGACGCGGCGGTGTTCGTGCTGTTCGTCTGGCTGCTGCTGGCGGTGGTGTCGGCGGCAAGCCTCGAGGCGGCGTTCGCCGAGGCGGAGGGCGCGGAACGTTCGGACGGCGCGGAGGGGGACGAAGGGCCGTAGGCGGCGGGCGCGGCGGGGCGCAGGCTACGGGGAGCCGGCGGGGTTTCTGTGGTGCCCCGGCGGTTGCGGCGCGACGGCAGGTGAGACGCCCCGGTCCCCCATTCCGGAGTGTGCCGTCGCGCCGCTCGCTCGTTTCAGCGGAGGAGCAGGGCGCGGGCGAGCTGCTGGATTTCGACCATGGCGGTCGGGTCGCCGGCGCGGCCGGCCCATGCGCCGATGCCGAGACTGGCGGTCATCATGGTGGTGATGAGCATGCGGGCGGCGGCGTCGGCGGGGACGGGCCGGAATTCGCCGGAGCGGATACCGGACTCGATGAGCTCGGCGAAGCTGCGCTGGAGCCACTCGGCGTAGTCGTCTTCGAACGACTGGTTGCGGGCGGCGAGCCGGAAGACGGAGACGAGCAGGCGGCGGTGCGCTTCGAGGTACTCGGCCATGGTGCCGAGGGCGGTGCAGACGCGGTCGATGGCGGGGGTATCGCCGGCGACGGCGGCGCGGTAGCGGGCGACGGCGTCGTCGCGGGAGACGCGGAGGACTTCGCGGAGGAGGTCTTCCTTGGAGGCGAAGTAGCCGTAGAGGGTGCCGACGCCGGTATCGGCGAGTTCGGCGATCTGCTGGATGGACGTGTCCTCGAAGCCCTGTTCGTGGAACAGGCGGTTCGCGGCGTCGAGGATGGCGGCGCGGGTGCGCGCCTTGCGGCGCTCGAGGCGGCCGGGCGCAGTAGGGGCTGCGGTCATGCGGACTCCGGTGCGGTGGTACGGCCGAACGGGGCGTGGAGCCGTGGCGTGTTCGGACTCGAACGCAGTCTACGCCGGGTTCGGCATGCGGACCAGCGCGCTTCAGGCGGCCTCGGCGGCGCCGGCGGATTCGGCTGCAGGCGTCCCGAGGTCTTCGAAGATGTCGAAGCCGTTGCCGCCGGAGCGCTTCACCAGCCGCTTGGCCCGGGCGATGGTGGCGGCGAGGTCTTCGTAGGAGAGGTGGGCGATCCGTTCGAAGGGGCAGCCGGCGATGGAGACGGTGAGGCGCGTCTCCGCCGGGAGTTTGCCTTCGGGGTCGAACCAGCCGGGGCGGGCGAGAGCGCGCTGGCAGGCGGCGCGGAACGCGTCGAGGTCGTCGGTGTGGACGGCGACGATGAAGTCGTCGCCGCCGACGTGGCCGACGAAGGCGTCGCGGCTGGCAGCGCCCGCGGCGTCGACGAGGATGCGGGAGAGGGCGAGGATGGCGGTATCGCCGTGGGCGAAGCCGCAGGCGTCGTTGAACTGCTTGAACTGGTCGAGGTCGGCGTAGAGGAGATACCAGCCGGCGGGGTCGTCGCGGAGCCGTTCGAGGTGCTCGCGGATGCGCTGGTTGCCGGGGAGGCCGGTGAGCGGGTTGAGGTTGCGGGCCTCGGCGACTTCTTCGGCGAGGACGGCCTGCAGGAGCTCGTGGACGCGGACGATGCCGGCGAGCGCATCGCCGTCGAGGACGACGATGGGGTCCTGCTGGAAGGGCGCGGCGCGCTCGAGGGCGGCGCGGGCGGCGGTGCGGGGCGAGGCCGAGGCATCGACGCAGGTGGCGGGGGCGCAGAGTTCGGAGGCGGGGCGCTTGCCATTCAGCGGGAGGCCGAACTGCCCGGACATGCGCTCGAAAATCCGGCCGCGCGTGACGATGCCTTCCACCCGGCGGCCATCGAGCACGACGACGGCCTCGAGGTGGCGGTTGTTGGCGAAATGCTCCATGAGGCGGCCGCCGGGGGTGGCGGCGGTGACGGTCGGGGTGATGGTGACGAGGTCGCCGATGCGGGTGACGACGGGGGCGGCGCGGCGGAGGCGGTTGGCGCGGTGGATGGCGAGGCGGGCTTCGGAGGCCGCCGGGGCGGGGACGGGCGCGGGGCGGCCGAGGAAGTAGCCCTGTCCGTAGTCGGCGCCGAGTTCGATGAAGGCGGTGAGCTGTTCGCGCGTTTCGATGCCCTCGGCGATGACGCGGGCGCCGACCTGCCGCGCGAAGGTGCAGATGGCTTCGACCATGGAGCGGCGGCCGCGGTCGAACTCGATGTCGCGGGCAAGCCAGCGGTCGAGTTTGATGAAGTCCGGCCGGAGCTCGACGATGGACTGGAGGCTGGAGGCGCCGGCGCCGGCATCGTCGATGGCGAAGAGAAAGCCGCAGGCGCGGAAGGCGCCGACGACGCGGCGCATCTGACCGAAGTCTTCGATCGCCTGCTCTTCGGTGATTTCGAGGACGACGCGCTCGGGCTGGAGGCCGTGGCGGCGGACGAGGCCCTGGAAGGAGGAGGGCGAGAGGAGGCCGGAGGTGAGCGCCGAGGGCGTGCAATTGAGGAAGAGCATCTGCTCGTGGCCGATGACGGGGCCGAAGCGGCTCACGGCAGCGACCCGCCAGCTGTGGTCGACCTGCTCGAGCAGGTTGCAGGCGCTGGCGGCGGCGAGGAACTCCTGCGGGTTATCGAGCGGCGCGGGCGCTTCCGGCCGGGAGAGAGCTTCGTAGCCGAGGACGTCGCCGGTGGAGAGGGAGGCGATCGGCTGGCAGAGGCTGCGGACGGCGCCGCCATCGAGCACGGCGCGGATGGCGCGCCGGGTGGCGGCGGCGGAGATGGTCGTGGCGAGGGGCCCGGTGGGCGGCATGTCGCGCGTGTCGCTCCTTGGTTGTCGACCTCACCGGGAGTGTCGGAACGCCGGGACCGTGACCGTACCACCTTTCGACCACCGTTAAAGGGACTGTAACCGGCTGTCACCCGCCCGCCCCGCGCCGGCTACGGAGCTGGCGGCTGGAGGCGGTTGCCGTAGATGCCCGGGTCGCTGCCGGGAATGGGGATGGCGCCGACCGCGCGGGCGTAGAAGTCGGCCGGGCCGACGCTGCCGATGACGGCGTAGGCGTAGCCCTCGGCGGCCATGGCGTGGAGCGAACAGAGGAGGAGCGCGGTGCCGATGCCGCGGCCGCGCTCGGCTTCGTCGACGCCGGTGGGGCCGAAGAAGTTCGGCCGGGTGGCGTGGTAGCAGGCGAAGCCGAGCACGGCGCCCTCCCGGGCTGCGACGTAGCAGGTCGCCGGGCTGCGGGAGAGCGAGACGGTCAGCTCATCTTCCCAGCGGGGGAAGTGGGCGCGGACGAAGGCCAGGACGGCCGAGCGCTCGTAGGCTTCGGGCCGGCGGCAGACGACGCCTTCGGCGGCGAGCCGCTGGAGGAGCGGCTCCGCCGGGGGCAGGTCGTACAGCCGGACGAGCATGTCGGTCATCGGCGGCTCAGGCGAGGGCGCCGCCGTCGAGGATGAGCGTCTGGCCGGTAGTGAAGGAGCTGGCGGGACTGGCGAAGTAGACGACGGCGCCGGCCATCTCGTCGGGTTCGCCGATGCGCTTGAGGGCAGAGGTCTGGACGGAGTTCTTGAGGATGGCTTCGTTCTCCCAGAGGGCGCGGGAGAATTCGGTGCGGATGAGGCCGGGGGCGATGCAGTTGACGCGGATGCCGTCCGCGCCCCACTCCTTCGCGCAGACCTGCGTGAGCATGATGATGGCGGCCTTGGAGACGGAGTAGGCGCCGAGGCCGGTGGACGCGCGGAAGCCGCCGGTCGAGCTGACGTTGATGATGGAGCCGCCCTGGCCGTGCTCGAGGATGGCTTCGCGGACGAGCTTGCTGAGGAAGAACACGGACTTCACGTTCGTGTTCATGACCGTGTCCCACGCGCGCTCGTCGAGGTTCGCGACGGGGCCGAAGACGGGGTTGGTGGCGGCGTTGTTGACGAGGATGTCGATGCGGCCGAGCTGGCGCTTCGTCTCGGCGACGAGGTTTTCGAGGGCGGCCATGTCGCGGACGTTGGTAGGGACGGCGATGCCGCGGCGGCCGGTCGCGCGGATGGCGGCGACGGTTTCTTCGAGCGATTCGGGTTTGCGTGCGGCGACGGCGACATCGGCGCCGGCCTCGGCGAGCGCGATGGCGATGGAGCGGCCGATGCCGCGGCTGCCGCCGGTGACGATGGCGACCTTGCCGGCGAGGGAGAAATCGGCGACGGGCACGGGGAACCTCCGGGCAGGGGCATCTGAATGTGGCCGGATTCTATCCGGGGGCCGGCCTTCGCGCCCGGGCCCGGCCGGTCAGTGGGAGACGAGGTTCCACTCGCCGGTGCGCAGGTGGTGGACGTCGTTCAGCGACTGGAGGGCGCGGACGCCTTCGCCGGCGAAAACGATGGAGATGGAGGCGTGGGCCGGGCGGAAGAACATGTCGTAGGGGCTGCCGATGATGTGGCCGATGTAGGCGTTGATGACGCCGCCGTGGCAGGCGATGACGACGCGCTTGCCCTGGTTGCCGGCGATGATCGCTTCGACGGCGTTGACGGTGCGCTTGCGGAATTCGAACGAGCTTTCGGAGTAGGGGTAGACGTCCCACTTCCGCTCGCGGAGCATCCGTTCGCGGATGCCGAGGAGGAGTTCGCGGCCGAGGAAGTCGATGGCGGACTTCTCGGGCGGGATATCGCGGAAGATTTCGACCTCACGGAGGTCGTCGATGACGATCGGCTCGAGGCGGTGATGGCGGGCGATAGCGCGGCCGGTTTCGAGGGCGCGCTGGAGCGGGCTGGCGTAGACGGCATCGACGCGGTCGGCGCTGAGGCGGGCGCCGACGGCTTCGGCCTGCTGGCGGCCGCGGTCGGAGAGCGGCGGGTCGATGGTGTCGCCGACGGGGCCGGTGCGGGGGTCGGGGACGTACTGCTCGCCGTGGCGGACGAAGATGAGCTCGGTGACGCCTTCGACGTCGGTGAGGAAGGCGCGGTCGAAGATCATCGGAGAGCGGGCGGTGCCGTGGGACATCGGGGCTCCGGGTGGCAGAAGGTTTCGAGGGGACTATCCCAGATGCGGGTGAACGCGAAAAGCGGCGCGCGGGCCTATGATGGTGGGCCATGCAGGCGCCGCACGTTTCGGTGATGCTCCGGGGCTGGGATATCCGGACAGGGACGACGGGCGAGATGGTGCTCGACGCAGCCCGGCGGGCGGAGCGGCTGGGGCTGGACGGGCTCATCGCGGGCGACCACGTGACGTTCTACGGCTACGGGAACGACGGGCTCGTCACGCTGACGGCCGCAGCGGCGGTGACCGAGCGGATCGACCTGAAGACGGGCGTCTACCTCTTGCCGCTGCGGCACCCGGTGCCGGTGGCGCTGCAAGTCGCCCAGCTGGACCAGCTGAGCATGGGGCGGTTCACGCTCGGCATCGGGGTCGGGGGCGAAGACCCGCACGAATTCTGGAGCTGCGGCGTGGACCCGCGGACGCGCGGGGCGCGGACGAACGAGGCGATCGCCATCCTGCGGCAGCTGTGGACGGAGGACGGGGTGACGTTCCGCGGGCGGCATTTCACGCTCGAGGAGGTGACGGTCTACCCGAAGCCGTTCCGGCCGGTGCCGATCTTCGTCGGCGGGCGGAGCGAGGCGGCGCTTCGGCGGGCGGGGCGGCTGGGCGACGGCTACACCGGCATCTGGCTGACGCCGGAGCGGTTCGCGGAGGCGATGGCGCAGGTGCGCGCGTTCGCGGCAGAGGCGGGACGCGACCCGGCGGCCGTCGAGGGTGGCATGCAGTTCTGGACGAGCGTGGCGGACGACCGGGCAGCGGCGCGGGAGCTGGTGGGCCGGGCGATGGAGGCGACCTACCGGCTGCCGTTCGAGCGGTTCGAGCGGTACACGCCGTTCGGCACGGCGCGGGAGGTAGCGGCGTTCCTCTGGCAGTTCGTCGAGCAGGGGGCGCGGCACGTGAACCTGATCACTGCGCAGGCGACGCCGGAGGAGGCGATCGAGCGGGCGGCGGAGATCCGGGCGGCGCTCCGCGAGCTGGCAGGCTGAGGGGGCTGCCCCGGCAGGTGCGGATTCCGTATCCTGCGCGGGTGGCAACGGCTGCGGTCATCGGCTCCGGCGCGGTCGGCGGGTACTATGGCGGGCGGCTCGCGCTCGCCGGCCACGACGTCCGGTTCCTCGTCCGGAGCGAGTACGAGGCGTGGCGGACGAACGGGCTCCGGGTGTTCAGCAAGGACGGCGATTTCCACCTGCGCGAGGTGCAGTGCTTCCGCGACCCGCGCGAGATGGGACCGGCGGACTGGGTGATGTGCGCGCTGAAGGCGACGGCGATCGGCGAGGCGGCGGAGCTCATCGCGCCCTGCGCGGCGCCGGGCACGCGCATCGTGGCGCTCATGAACGGGCTCGGGAACGAGCAGCGGCTGGCAGAGCGGTTCGGAGCGGAGCGGGTGTTCGGCGGGATGGCGTTCGTCTGCATCAACCGGGGCGAGCCGGGTGTCATCCACCACCTCGACTACGGCCGGGTCTCCATCGGACACCTCGGCGACGACCCGGCGGCGTGCGCGGCGCTGGCAGAGCTGCTGCGGAGCGCCGGGATCGAAACGGTGGTGGCGCCGAGCCTGCGGTTCGCGCGGTGGGAGAAGCTCTGCTGGAACGTGCCGTTCAACGGGCTGAGCGTGGCCGCGGGCGGCGTCGGGACGCACACGATCCTGCGCGACCCGGAGCTGCGGGCCTTCGCCGAGGGCGCGATGCGTGAGGTGGTGCGGGCTGGCAACGCCGACCTCGAGGCGGCCGGGAGCGGTGCGCGGCTCGACGAGGACGACGTGGAGGCGCGGATGTTCGCCCAGACGGAGACGATGGGCGACTACCGGACGAGCATGGTGATCGATTACGTGCTGGGGCGGCCGCTGGAGTCGGAGGCGATCCTCGGGAACCCGGTGCGGCGGGCGCGGGAGCTCGGAATCGCAGCGCCGCGGATGGAGGCGCTGTACGCGCTGGTGCGGCACGCGGACCTCGCGCGGCGGGGAGAGCGGCGGCTGCTGCAGGCGGCCGACCTGGCGCTGCCCGGCACGGTTGTTTGAAGAAACTTACCGGGCGGTATAGACTCGCCGGGCGCACGCACTGAGCACCTGCCCAGGAGGAGGAACGACGCATGACCGGGATTCGCGAGATGCTGATCGACGGGATCGAGCAGCTGAACGACTGGTTCGACGACGCGCTGAAGGGCCTGACGGACGAGCAGGCGAACTGGCTGCCGCCGGGGAAGACGGTGAGCATCGGCTTCAACGCCTGGCACACGCTGCGGACGCAGGACGACATCGTGAACTTCGTGCTGCAGGGGCGGAAGCCGACGGTGTGGATGAGCGAGGGGTTCGCCGAGCGGCTCGGGCTGCCGCCGGTTGGGCAGGGCACCGGGATGTCGCTGGAGGATGCGCGGGCGCTCCGCGTCTCGGTCGAGCCGCTGCGGGAGTACTGCCAGCGGGTGAAGGCGGTGACGCTCGAGTTCGTGAAGAACGTGCCGCAGGAGGAGCTGGAGCAGGTCCAGCAGATCCGGCCGCTCGGCGAGATGCCGAAGTGGAAGGTGCTCCGGCAGGTGGTCATGACGCACGGGTTCATGCACCTGGGCGAGGTGAACACCATCAAGGGCGCGCAGGGGATGGGCTTCTCCATCTAGCGCCGCAGGCACGAACGGCTCCGTGTAAGGAGAGCCTTGCGCTGCCGGTCTACGCTGGGAGTGTGCGCCCCTGAGGGCGCCCCCCGGAGGGAGCAGCATGGACCGGAACGGATGGCTGAGGATGGCCGCGGCGGCTGCGCTGCTCGCGGCGGCGGGTGCCGTGCTCGGGGCATGCAGCGACCGGGACGACGGGGCGGCGCCGCCGCCGACCGCCGGGGAGCCGACCCGCCCGGCTTCGCCCCCGTCTTCGCCGCCGGCGCCAACCTCCACCGCGGCCCCGCCGACGGCAGCATGGCCCACGCCGCCGGCGACCCCGGGACGGCCGACCCCGGCGGGCCCGACGACGGTGCAGATGACCGGCGTGTGCCCGCCGAACCCGGACCCGGCGCCCGCGAACGTCGCGGTGGTGACGCAGCCGGCGCCGAACGCGAGCGTGACGAGCCCGCTGACGGTGACGGGAATGGTGGAGGCGTTCGAAGCGACCTTCCAGGCCGAGCTGCTGGACGCGCAGCAGAACCAGCTCGCCCACGTCGTCGGCATGGCGCAGCAGGGGCAGGTGCTCTCGCCGTTCAGCGTGCAGCTGACGTTTTCGGTCAATGCGCCGACGCCGGGGTGCCTGCGCATCTACCAGCAGAGCGCGCGCGACGGTTCGGACACGAAGATCGTGCTCGTGCCGCTGGTGCTGCTGCCGTGATGGGGCTCAGCGGCTGGCGAGCCGGCGGGCGGCTTCGCGCAGGGTCTCTTCGGACTTCGAGAAGGTGAAGCGGACCATGCGGCTGCCCGCCCCGCTGCCGGGCCGGTAGAAGCTCGACCCGGGAACCGGCGCGACGCCGATGTCGCGGATGAGGTGGTGGGCGAAGGCGGTGTCGTCGCCGTCGAAGCCGAGGGCAGAGAAGTCGGCCATGATGTAGTAGGCGCCCTCGGGCTGGTGGCAGGCGAAGCCGGCGCGGCGGAGCGCATCGAGCAGGATGGCGCGCTTTTCGGCGTACATGGTGCGGAGTTCGGGGTAGTAGCTGTCGGCCTGTTCGATGGCGATGGCCGCGGCCTCCTGCAGCGGGGCCGGCGCGCCGACGGTGAGGAAGTCGTGCACCTTGCGGAGGGCGTCGGAGAGGTGGGGCGGGGCGATGAGGTAGCCGAGCCGCCAGCCGGTGACCGAGAACGTCTTGGAGAGGCCGCTGATGGTGATGGTGCGCTCGTACATGCCGGGCAGCGTGGCCATCGGCACGTGCTCGTGGTGGTCGTAGAGGATGTGCTCGTAGATTTCGTCGGTGATGCAGAGGGTATCGAACTCCTGGCAGAGGGCGGCGATCTGCTCGAGTTCGGCGCGGGTGAAGACTTTGCCGCTCGGGTTGTTCGGCGTGTTGACGATGATGGCGCGGGTGCGCGGCGAGAAGGCGCGGCGGAGCTCGTCGGGGTCGAAGGAGAAGCCTTCGCCGCGGAGGGTGACGAAGACGAGCTTCGCGCCGGACATGGCGGCATCGGGGACGTAGTTCTCGTAGAACGGTTCGAAGACGATGACCTCGTCGCCTTCTTCGACGACGGCGAGCATGGCGCACATCATCGCCTCGGTCGCGCCGCAGGTGACGGTGACTTCGCGGTCGGGGTCGAGGTCGAGGCCGTAGAGGCGGCGGGTCTTGTCGGCGATGGCGCGGCGGAGGCGGGGCGAGCCCCAGGTGATGGCGTACTGGTTGATGTCGGCGTTGATGGCGTCGATTGCGGCCTGCTTGATGAAGGCGGGCGCGGGGAAGTCGGGGTAGCCCTGGGCGAGGTTCATCGCGCCGTGGAGCATGGCGAGGCGGGTCATCTCGCGGATGACCGACTCGCTGAAGACGCTGGTGCGGCGGGCGACGTGGGCGCGGGGCATCGAGCGGAAAGGTTACACCACCACGTGCTCCCGGTATTCGCCGAAGACGCGGCGCCACATGCCGCAGATTTCGCCGACCGTCGCGCCGGCGTTCACGGCATCGAGGATGTAGGGCATCGTGTTCGCCTTCGGGTCGCGGCTGGCGTTTTCGAGGGCGAGCATCGCGGCGGCGTGGCGCGCTGCGTCGCGCTCGGCCTTGTGCTTCTTGAGGCGGGCGAGGTGACGCTTCTCGCCCTCGGGGTCCATGCGGAGGATGGGGATTTCGCGGGGCTCATCGAGGATGTACTCGTTGACGCCGACGATGATGCGGTCGCGGGTGTCGACTTCGCGCTGGAAGCGGGCGGAGGCGTCGGCGATCTCCTTCTGGAAGAAGCCGGTTTCGATGGCGGGGATGACGCCGCCGAGGGCTTCGATCTTTTCGAAGTAGTCGAGGGCGTCGCGCTCGATGTCGGCGGTGAGCCGTTCGACGAACCAGGAGCCGCCGAGCGGGTCGACGGTGTTGATGACGCCGGTCTCGTGGAGGATGACCTGCTGGGTGCGGACGGCGAGGCGGGCAGCCTTGTCGGAGGGCAGGGCGATCGCCTCGTCCATGGCGTCGGTGTGGAGGGATTGGGTGCCGCCGAGGACAGCGGCGAGCGCCTGGATGGCGACGCGGATGAGGTTGACCTCGGGCTGCTGCTCGGTGAGGGAGACGCCGGCGGTCTGGGTGTGGAAACGGAGGATCCAGGAGCGGGGGTTCTTCGCGCCGAAGCGTTCGCGCATCTGGCGGGCCCAGATGCGGCGGGCGGCGCGGTATTTCGCGATCTCCTCGAAGAAGTCGTTGTGGGCGTTGAAGAAGAAGGAGATGCGGGGCGCGAAGCTGTCGATATCGAGGCCGCGGGCGAGCGCCCACTTCACGTATTCGATGCCGTCGGCGAGGGTGAAGGCGAGCTCCTGGGCGGCGGTCGCGCCGGCCTCGCGGATGTGGTAGCCGGAGACGGAGATGGGGTTCCAGAGCGGCATCTCCTTCGATGCGAACTCGATGGTGTCGGTGACGAGGCGCATCGATTCGGCCGGCGGGTAGATGAACTCGTTCTGGGCGATGTATTCCTTGAGGATGTCGTTCTGGAGGGTGCCGGCGAGCTTCGCGCGGGGGATGCCGCGCTTCTCGGCGGCGGCGATGAAGAGGGCCCAGACGACCGGTGCCGGGCTGTTGATGGTCATCGACGTGGTGATCTTGTCGAGCGGGATGCCGTCGAGCAGGAGCTCCATATCGCCGAGGTGGTCGACGGCGACGCCGCAGGAGCCGAATTCGCCTTCGGCCCACGGGTCATCGTGGTCGTAGCCCATGAGGGTGGGCATATCGAAGGCGATGGAGAGGCCGTTGTTGCCGGCTGCGAGGAGATCCTTGTACCGCTGGTTCGTTTCTTCGACCGAGCCGAAGCCGCTGAACATGCGGATCGTCCACGGCTTGCCGCGGTAGCCAGTGCGGTGGATGCCGCGGGTGAAGGGGTAGTGGCCGGGGAGGTTGATGTCGCGCTCGTAGTCGAGGTCGGCGGTATCGGTCGGGTCGTAGACGCGGTCGATGGGGCGGCCGGAGACGGTGATGAAGGGCCCGGCGAGTTCTTTGCCTTCGCGGAGGACGGCGTCGTCGTATTCGGCGCGGAGCTGGCGGGCGCGGTCGGGGTCGATCTGCATGGGAGGACTCCGGTAGGGGCGAACGTTTTGGCCGGGCGGCCAACGGTAACTGTACACGAGCCGGCGACAGGGGTGGGAGGCCCCCGGGATGCGTTTCGGGCAGGCGGCGGGCTACGCTCTTGGCATGGCGAAGGACGAGAGTTTCGATATCACGACGGGCGCTGACCTGATGGAGGTGGCGAACGCCATCAACCAGGCGCGAAAGGAGATTGCGAACCGGTTCGACTTCAAGGGGGTCGTGGCGGAGATCGACTACGACCACGGGACGACGCGGTTCGTGCTGCATGCGCAGGACGACTACAAGCTCGAGGCGATGTGGCAGGTGGTGGCGCAGCGGATGGTGGCGCGGAACGTCCCGCTGAAGAACCTCGTGCGGGGGACGCCGCAGAAGGCATCCGGCGGGACGCTGCGGCAGGAGGTGACGATCGTCCAGGGCATCGAGCCGGAGGTCGCGCGGAAGATCGTGAAGTTCATCAAGGACCAGAAGTACAAGAAGGCGCAGGCGCAGGTGCAGGGCGATGCGGTGCGGGTGAGTTCGCCGAGCCGGGACGAGCTGCAGCAGGTGATCCGCGACGTGAAGGCGCAGGACTGGGGGATCGAGCTGAAGTTCGGGAACTACCGCTGAGGGTGCGAACGGCTCAGAGCGGGCGGTGGAAGACCTGCTCGAGGGCGGCGCGGCGGCGGCGCTCGGCTTCGCGCTGGAGGGCGAGGCGGCGGTCGATGCGGCGCTGGTTGCGGGCTTCGTAGCGGATCCAGCCGACGATGATGCTGGCGAGGGCGGCGACGAAGAGCAGGTTGCCGGCGAGCCAGAGGATCATGATGGCGATGCGCTGGTCGGCGATGGGCTCGGGCGCCCAGGCCGGGGCGCGCTCGGCGAAGCCGGCGTGCATAGCGGTGTTCATGCTGAGGAACATGCCGCCGAAGAGCGCCTTGTGGGTCATTTCGACGAAGACGTAGAGGACGCGGAGCGGGTAGGGCAGCCGCCAGCCGACCGGGTCGATGGCGAGCGCGGGCAGCCAGAAGAGGAGGCCGGTGACGAGCAGCGTGGCCAGCTGGAGGTCGCGGAGGAGCCAGTTCGTCGCGGCGAGGTCGGTCAGCCGGGTGAACTGCCAGAGGTAAGTGACGACGGCGAACAGGAGCCAGGTGAAGACCGGGAACGTCAGGGCCTTCACGAGGCGGCTGCGGACGGCGCGGCGGAGGCGGCGGCGGCCGGCGGGGCCGGCGGCGCGGAAGGCGAGCGTGAGCGGCGCGCCGAGGAGGAGGAGCGGCGGGGCCGCCATGGTGAGGGCGAGGAAGCCGGTGAAGTTGACCCAGAGGACGCGGTTGCCGAGCGATTCGAGCGGGGTGACCGTGGCGGCGGCGACGATGACGAGCCCGGCCGCGAAGCAGGCCAGCCGCCAGGCGGGGTGGCGGCCGGCAGCAGCCCGCCACGCGCGAGCGTAGAGCAGCGCCGCCGCGGCGAGGAGGGGGAGCCAGAACGGGTCGAGCGTCCAGCCGGCGACGGTCACGGGTCAGCGCGCTCCGAAGGCCTCGAAGGTGAGGATGGTGAACGTCTCGCGGACGTGCGGGATGGACTGGATGTCGCGCTCGATGACGCGGCCGATGCTGTCGATGTCGTCGACGTAGAGCTTGGCGAGGAGGTCGTACTGGCCGGTGATGCTGTAGCACTCGGAGAAGGCGGGGACTTCGGCGACGCGGTTGGCGACGTCGGTGGTATGGCCGGGCTCGGTCTTGATCATCACGAAAACGGCGCGCATGGATGGAGTGTACGGCACGGCGGGCGGCGCGGGTGTCAGGGCTGGAGCCGGTCGGGCTGACCCTCGACGAGGATGCGGGTTTCGGCGCCGGGGACGATGGCGCTGACGGTGCGGCTGATGGCGCCTTCGATGGCGAGGACTGCCGCCGAGCCGCCGCCGTAGCCGAGCACGTCGGCGGAGAGGTCGACGGTGACGGTATCGCCCTGGCGGGAGACGCCGAGCAGCCGGGTGCCCGGCGGGAAGGGATTGACGACGCCGGCGGAGGCGCGCTCGTCGGCGGTCGGGCCGGCGAGGAGCAGCTCGAGGGCGGCCGGCAGGGGGTCGGCGCCGGCGGGGAGGGTGCGCTGGACGGGGCGGAAGCCGGTCATGTCGGCGATGGGGTAGACCAGCGAGACTTCGACGGGCGCGGAGTCATCGTCGCCGCCGCACGCGGACGCCGCGATGGACGCGGCGAGCAGGAGGACGGCGAGGAAGCGGAGCGCGGCGCGCATGGCCGAAGGATGACACCAGGCATAGCCGCCAGTCATGGGCCGCGCGGGGCAGCCGGGGGCGGCCAAAGGTCAGTAGTCGGTGCCGGGGCTGCCGGCGAGGGCGTCGCGGAGCTGGGCGAGCCGGCTGCGCTCGGCGAGGAGTTCGAGGATGCGGAGCGCCTGGGCAGGGGTCGGCTGCTCGCCGGCCTCGAGGAGGAGCTGCTGAACCTGCCGGTCGATGGCCTCGATCTGGCGGTTGAGCTGGGCGATGGTGGGGCCGGGCTGGCCGCCCTGCCCCGGGACGGGCGTGCCGGTCGCACCGGGGGTCCCTGCCGGGGATGCGCCGGGCATGGGGGTTTGGCCGCCCTGGCCGGGGCCCGGGGTCTCCTGGCCCGGGCCGGGCGTGCCGGCGCCGGGACCGGGCGTCCCTTGCCCGGGGCCGGGAGTGCCCGCACCGTCCTGGCCGGGGGATGGGGAGGCGCCGGGCGACGGCGAAGGAGAGGGGGAGGGCGTCGGCGTCTCGGGCGGCGGCGGGAAGAGGAGGCGGAGGACGACTTCGAAGTCATGGCGCGAGGCGTCGTCGGAGGGGTCGATGATGAGGGCGTCGCGGAAGGCCGAGAGGGCCTCCTGCAGGCGGCCGGCTTCGAACTGGTGGTGGCCGATGCTGGCGAAGGCGCGGCGGCGGATGTCCGGGTCGTTGGATTCGAGGGCGCGCCGGGCGGCGCGGATGGCGTCCTCGTAGCGGCCGGCGGCGTGGTAGGCGGCGGCGAGGTTGAGGGTGACGTTCGGGTCGTTGGGGCGGGCGACCTGGGCTTCGAGGAAGGCCTCGATGGCGGCCTCGGCGTCGCCGGCGGCGAGGGCTTCGCGGCCGCGTTCGTTCGCTTCGTAGGCGGGGGTGGCGCAGCCGCCGAGGAGGAGCGCGAGGAGGGCGGCCGGCAGGAGCACGGCGGGGCGGCGCGGGCGCACCCGCTCCCAGGCGGTCCCGAGGAGGAGGAGCGCGAGGGCGGCGCCGGCGAACCACTGGAAGCGTTCGACCGGCAGCGTGGTCGTGCGTTCATCGAGGCGGGCGCGTTCGAGGGCGCGGACCCGGCCTTCGACGACGCCGGGGACGACGCTGAGGTCGTTCCCGAGGTAGCGGCCGCCGCTGGCCGCGGCGAGCGATCGGAGGAAGCCTTCATCGAGGCGGGAAGTAATCGGTTGGCCGGCGGCATCGAGCCGGGGCCCGGTGCGGCCGGTGAGCGGGTCGACGGCGGGGACGATGCCGCCTTCCGGGGTGCCGGCGCCGGCGATGAGCAGCTCGGCGCCGGACGCGCGGACCTGCTGCGCGACGGCGGCGACATCGCCGCCGAGGTTGTCGCCGTCGGTGATGAGCAGGATGAGGCTGCCGGCCGAGTCGTCGCCGGCGAGGAGTTCGAGCGCGAGTTCGAGGCCCCGGGCGACGTCGGTGCCGCCTTCGACGAGGACGACGCCGGTTTCGAGGCCTTCGATGACACGGGCAGCGGCCGCCGTATCGGTCGTGAGCGGGAAGCGGATGCGCGCGCTGCCGGCGAAGACGACGAGGCCGACGCGGTCGCCGGCAAGGCGATCGATGGAGCGGATGGCGGCGGCCTTCGCGGCGGCGATGCGGGAGGGCTCGACGTCGGGGACGTCCATGCTGCGGGAGATATCCATGACGATGACGAGGTCGGCACCGGTGCGGGGGACCTGCGACACGCGGGTGCCCCAGCGCGGCTGGGCGGCGGCGGTGATGGCGAGCGCGGCGGCGGCCGTGTAGCAGGCCATCGCGGCGAACGAGGGCCGACCGGGCAGAACGCGGGAGAGGCGGCGGGCGGCCCGGCGGCCGCGGATGATGCCCGCGACCCACGCGAGCGCGGCGGCGGCCGGGATGCCGAGCAGGAGCAAGACCCACGGGTGGGCGAAGGAGAGGCCGCTCATCCCGGACTCCTCCGCAGGATGGTGGCGCCGAGGAGGAGTTCGAGCGCGAGCAGGCCGGCAGCGGCACCCGCGAACCACGGCGAGAAGTAGTCGTAGTCGTCGAAGGCGTCGCGGGTGATGCGGGAGCGCTCGAGCGAGGAGATTTCGTCGTAGACGTCGTCGAGCTGGCCGGGGTTGCTGGCGACGAAGTAGCGGCCGCCGGTCTGGTCGGCGATGGCGCGGAGGAGGCGCTCATCGATTTCCCGGCCGCGCTCCAGCGGGGATTCGCTGACGACGCCGATGGTGTAGACGCGGATGTTGAGCGCGGCAGCGAGGGCGGCGGCAGCCTCGGGCCGGATGGAGGGGGCGTTGTGTTCGCCGTCGGTGAGGAGGATGACGACGCGGGAGGCGGCGGTGGATTCCTGCAGCATGCTGAGCGCGGCGGCGAGGCCGACGCCGATGCCGGTGCCATCGGGCAGGAGGCCCGATTCGAGGTCGGCGACCATGCGGTCGAGAGCGGCGTAGTCGGTCGAGGGCGGGGAGAGGGCGAGGGCGTCCTGCTGGAAGACGACGAGGCCGACGCGGTCGTTCTCGCGGGAGCGGATGAACTCGCGAACGACGTCTTTGGTGACGGCGAGGCGGGTGGAATCGCCGAAGGTCTGGAGCATCGAGCTGGAGAGGTCGAGCGAGAGCACGATATCGACGCCTTCGCCGGGGACGATGGTGCGGGCGTCGCCGCCGCGCGGGCCGGCGATGGCGACGGCGAGGAGGACGACGGCGAGGACGCGAAGCGCCGGGAGCGCCCGCGCGAGCCGGAGCCGGAGCCGCGGCCGGGCTGCGACGAGGCCGGCGGCCGAGGCGACGGGGATGGCGGCGCGGCGGCGCGCGCGGAGAACGAACGGGAGGGGCAGCGCGAGCAGCGCGAGGGCGAGGGCCGCGGGGGTGGCGAAGTCGATGCCGTTCATCCGGGTTCGCCCACCAGTTCGTAGGCCATCGCGAGGTCGGCCCGGCGGCGTTCGGGGGCCGGCCGGTAGCCGGCATAGACGACGGCGTCGCACTCTTCGAGGAGGCCGCCGGCGAGGCGGGCGACCCAGCGGTCGGCGCCGGAGGCTTCGAGGCGGGCGCGCAGCTCTGCGGCGGTGAGGGCCGTCGCGGGGATGCCGAAGCGGCGGGCGAGCTCGGCGCGGACGGTGGCGGCGAGGGCGCGGTAGGCCGCCACGGGGTCGGTCTCGATGGCCGATTCGGCGAGGAGGAGCCCCTCCAGCGCGGGCTCCGCCGGCGGGGGCGGCGCGGGAGCGGCCGGGGCAGGCGCCCGGCGGCGAAGGCGGCGGGCGAGGAGGATGACGAGCGCGGCGAACAGCCCGGCGGCGAAGGCGGCGCCGGCAGCGATGGCCGGGCGGAGGAGCGGTGATTCGGCGCCGGCGATGGCGACGGGCGGCGCGAGCGGGCTCAGCTCGAGCGGGGCGTCGGGGAGGAGGGTCGGGAGGACGCGGAGGGGCACCGGCGGCGGCTCGACCGTCTGCACATCGGGGCCGGCGGTCACGGCGATGGTGGGGCTGAAGGCGAGGTCGCCGAGCGCGAACGGCGCGACGGTCGCCTCGAGGATCCACGCGGTTTCGCCGCCGGCGCTGCTGAGCTGGCGGGGAGCTTCGAGGCGGACGGCTTCGACCGCGCCCCAGCCGGCAGTGCCGGGTGCGAATTCGGGCTGCTGTCCCTCCGGGAGGACGAGGCGGACGGTGAGCCGGAGGTGGTCGCCGATGCGGGCGTTCGCCGGCTCGACCGCGACCTCGACGGCGGGCGGCTGCTCCTGCGCGCTGGCGGCGCCCCCGGCGAGGACGGCGGCTGCGAGGAGCGCGGCGGGCAGCAGCAGCCGGCGGCTCATGCGGCCGCGCCCCTGCGGCGGAAGAAGCGGAGGAGGGCGGGCACGTAGTCGCGGCCGACGTGGGCGCGGATTTCGTCGATCTGCAGCTGGCCGAAGAGGGCGGCGCGGTCGGCATCGAGGGCGGCGACGCGGCGGGCGTAGGCGGCGCGGACGGCAGGGTCGGAGGTGTCGACTTCGACGGCGGCGCCCGTCTCGGCATCGGCGAGGGTGACGATGCCGGCCGCGGGCAGCGTTTCGTCGACCGGGTCGCGGACGGTGACGGCGATGAGGTCGTGGCGGGTGGCAGCGGCCCGCAGGCGGGCGGCATCGAGCGGTTCGAGGAAATCGGAGATGAGGAAGACGGTGGCGCGGCGGCGCTGGACGCCGACGAGGTACTGGAGCGCCGCCGCGACGTCGGTGCCGGGGCTGGCGGGCCGGGCGCGGAGGACCTCGCGGATGAGGCGAAGGACGTGGGTGGCGCCGCCGCGGGGGCGCACGTAGCGCTGGGGCTCGCCCGAGAAGAGGAGGAGGCCGACGCGGTCGTCGTTGCGGATGGCGGCGAGGGCGAGCACCGCGGCGATCTCGGCCGCGAGGGCGGCCTTCGGCTGCGCGCCGGCGCCGGCGAACTGGGAGGCGGAGCAATCGACGGCGAAGATGACAGTCAGCTTCCGGTCTTCGCGGTAGCGGCGGATGAACGGCTCGCCAGTGCGGGCGTAGGCGTTCCAGTCGAGTGCGCGGACGTCGTCGCCCGGGACGTAGGGGCGGAGCTCGTCGAATTCGATGCCGCGGGCGCGGAAGACGGCGTGGTATTCGCCGAGGAAGAGGGTGTTGACGAGGCGGCGGGCGCGGAGCTCGATGGCGCGCACGCGGGCGAGGAGCTCGGGCGTGAGGTCGTCCTCGAGCGCGGCGGGCCGGGGGGGTTCGGGACGGCGGAGCGGGCGCGGGAGACGGAGACGCATCAGGCTGCTCCGGGCGCGGGCGGCATCAGGGGACGTCGACCCCTTCGAGGATACGGTCGATGAGGTCGTCGGGGGTGAGTTCGCGGGCGTCGGCTTCGTAGGTGGTGATGATGCGGTGGCGAAGGGCTTCGTGGGCGACGGCTTTCACGTCCTCGGGCATGGCGTAGCCGCGGCCCTGGAGGAAGGCGTGGGCGCGGGCCGCGAGGGCGAGGGCGATCGAGGCGCGCGGCGATGCGCCGAAGGCGACGAGCGGCTGGAGGTCGGGCATGCGGTAGGCGGCCGGCCGGCGGGTGGCGGCGACGAGGTGCGTGATGTAGTCGCGGATGGCGTCGTCGAGGGCGACTTCGTGGACGGCCGCGCGGGCATCGAGCATCGCCTGGCGGGAGGCGACGACGCTGACCGCCGGCGGCGACGGCGCGAGGCTCATCTCGAGCACCTGGCGCTCCTCGGCGCGGGAGGGGTAGTCGACGCGAACTTTGAGGAGGAAGCGGTCGAGCTGGGCTTCGGGCAGCGGGTAGGTGCCTTCCTGCTCGATGGGGTTCTGGGTCGCGATGACGAGGAAGGGGTCATCGAGGGGGAAGGTCTGGCCGCCGATGGTGACCTGGCGCTCCTGCATGGCTTCGAGGAGGGCCGACTGGACCTTGGCCGGGGCGCGGTTGATTTCGTCGGCGAGGACGAAGTTGGCGAAGATGGGGCCTTTGCGGATGGTGAACTGGCCGTCGCGGGCGTTGAAGATTTCGGTGCCGATGAGGTCGGCGGGGAGGAGGTCGGGGGTGAACTGGATGCGGACGGCGTGGAGGTCGAGCGCGCGGGCGAGGGTGGAGACGGTGAGGGACTTGGCCAGGCCGGGCACGCCTTCGACGAGGATGTGGCCGTTGCAGAGCAGGCCGATGAGCAGGCGGTCGATGAGGCGGTCCTGGCCGACGATGACGCGGTGGACTTCGGCGCGGACGCGGGCGAGGGTGTCGGAGGCGAGGGCGGCGGATGGGGAGAGGGTGGAGGCGCCGGGCGGCACGGGTGGCTCCGGGGCAATGAGGTGCCCGTATTGTAGGCGGGGGCGAGGTAAAGCCGGGGGAACCGGAGTGAGCGGGAACCGGGAGGCGGGAACCGGGAGGCGGGAACGGGGAACCGGGAACGGAAAGGCGGGGGTCAGTCTTCGATGGAGGCGTGGAGGCGGGTGAGGTCGAGGCTGGCGCGGGTAAAGCTGAGGGCCCAGGTCTCGCGGGCGCCGTGGTCGAGGAGGGCGCGGGCGCATTCGCGGACGGTGGCGCCGGAGGTGATGACGTCGTCGATGATGCCGATGCGGAGGCCCTCGAGCGGCGGCCCCTCGCAGGCGAAGGCCCCGGCGAGGGCGGCGGCGCGTTGGGCGGCGGTGCGGCGCACCTGGCTGCCGGTGTGGCGCAGGCGGCGGAGGCGGGCGGGCGCCGGCGGGAGGCCGGCGTGCCGGAGGAGCAGCTCGGCCTGGTTGAAGCCGCGCTCGCGCTCTCTGCGGAGGTGGAGCGGCACGGCGACCCAGCCGTCGACCGGGAGCGAGGCGGCGGCCGCGGCGAGCCGGTTCGCCATCAGCGGGGCGAGGGCGCGGTAGCGTTCGTATTTCAGCCGGTGGACGAGGGCGCGGGCGGCGCCGGTGTGTTCGCACACGGCGCGGACGCCGGCGAGTTCACGCCAGCCGAAGCAGCGCGGGCAGAAGCCCTCGCCCTCCCACGCTGCGGAGCAGAAGCCGCAGCGGCCGGGGCCGATGGCAGGCTGCAGCGCCGCCTCGCAGCGGGCGCAGAGCGGCGTATCGAATGCGCCGCAGCCGGCGCAGCGGAGCGGGAAGAGGAGGTCGACGGCGCGGCCGAGGAGTTGCCGGGGGCGCACGGCGGGGAGGATAGCAACCCGGCGAGGCGGGCGCGGCTACAATGGGAGCGATGGGCACGGTCACGGTGCTGCTGTTCGCTTCGCTCGCGGAGCGCGCCGGGACGCGGCGGCTGGAAGTGCCGCTGGAGGAGGGCGCGACGGTCGGGCAGGTGCGCGACCGGGTGGTGGCGCAGTTCCCGCAGCTGGCGGCGGCCGTGCCGACGCTGATGTACGCGCTGGATGAGGAGTACGCGCGGGAGGATGCGCCGGTTCGGCCGGGGAGCACGCTCGCGCTCATCCCGCCGGTTTCGGGAGGGTAGCGATGCTGATCCGGGTGACGGAGGCGCCGATTTCGGCGGACGAAGCGGCGCAGGCGGTTGCCTCGCCGGCGGCGGGCGCCATCAACGTGTTCCTCGGCGTGGTGCGCAACACGAACCTCGGGCGGGCGGTTTCGCACCTCGTCTACGACGCGTATCCCTCGATGGCGGAGAAGGAGATGCGGGCCATCGCGGAGGAGGCGAAGGCGCGGTTCGGGCTCGAGGATTGCGCCATCCTGCACCGGACGGGGCGGCTGGAGATCGGGGAGACGAGCCTCGTGGTGGCGGTGAGCTGCGGCCACCGGCGCGAATCGTACGAGGCCGGGCTGTGGGTGGTGAACGAAGTGAAGAAGCGGGTGCCGGTGTGGAAGAAGGAAGTCTGGGAGGACGGGGAGGAGTGGATCGAAGGGCCGGAATCGCTCGGGATGCAGCAGGCGCCGGCGAGCATGCAGCGATGAGCGGCCACCCGCACGCGTTCAGCCGCTACTGCATGCACTGCGGCCAGCGGCTCACGACCGCCGTCCCGGAGGGCGACACGAAGCGGCGGATGGTCTGCCTCGATTGCGGGTTCATCCACTACCTGAACCCGCGGCCGGTCGCGGGCGTCATCCCGGTGCGGGAGAGCGGCGAACTGCTGCTCGTGCGGCGGACGATCGAGCCGCGGGCCGGCACGTGGGTCTTCCCGGGCGGCTACATGGACCTCGGCGAGACGGCGGAGGAAGCGGCCATCCGGGAGACGCTGGAGGAGGCGCGGCTGGAGGTGGCAGACCTGCGGCTGGTCGGCGTGTTCACGCGCACGGGGCCGGGGATCGTGGTGATCGTGTACGAAGGACGGGCGCTCGGCGAGGGCGAGCCGGGCCACGAAACGAGCGAAGTGCGCTGGTTCGCGCCGGGGGAGATCCCGTGGGAGGAGCTGGCGTTCGACAGCACGGAGGCGGCGCTGCGGGCGTGGGCGCGGCAGCGGGGGCTGCCGGCCTGAGCCTCACTCGAGGGTGAGCAGCGGCACGGCGCTGACGCCGCGGCCGTATTCGAGCGCAGCCGGGCGGACGGCCGGCGGAAGGTCGTAGGCGATCCAGCCTTCGACGGCCTGGCCGGGCTCGAGGACGCCCATGCGGAGCGCGGGCTCCTGGTTCGAAAGCGCCCAGGTGTAGAGCTGGCCGTCGCTGCCGCGGAGGCGGAGGAGCGAGAAGTTGTAGCTCGCGCGGGGCTGGAGGCCTTCGAGTTCGAGGAGGATGCCGACGCGGCGGTGGCCGGCTTTCACCGGGAACACGCCCGGGGGCTCCGGGTCGGCGATATCGATGATGGTGTAGCGGACGCCATCCACCTCGGCCGCGCGGCCGGCGACGGGGCTGGCGGCCGGCGCGGCGCTTTCGCCGAGCGGTGCGCGGGGATTGCCGGCATCGGCGGCCGGGGGCGTGGTGACGCCGACCCGCTCGCCTTCGCGCTCGGCAAAGGTGAGGATGCCGGCCAGGAAGAGCAGGACACCCCCGGCGAGGATGAGCAGGGCGCGGGACCACCTCACGGGCGCATCGTAGCGGGCGGGGGCCTAACGCGTGCGGCGGGGAGGACGCGGCCCGGGCGGCGCGGCTGCTCCGCGGCCGAGGTGGTAGTGGGGCGCGATGATGGCGAGGACCGCGCCGGCGCGCGGGTCGGCGATGCGGGCGACGATGCGAGGATTCGCGGCCTGCAGCTCCTCGAGGGAGCGGTCGCTCGTGACGACCGTCGGGAGCCCGCTGACGTGGCGGTAGTTGACGACCTGGTAGAGCTTCTCCTGCGCCCACGGGGTGGCGGCCTGCGCGCCGAAGTCGTCGAGGATGAGGAGGTCGGCGGTGCGGACGCGGTCGAAGAGCTCGTCGTAGGGGAGTTCGCGGCCAGGCATGTACGAGGCGCGCAGGTGGTCGAGCAGGTCCGGGACGACGGCGAAGAAGACGGAGCGGCCGCGTTCGAGGGCGCGGTTGGCGATGGCGCCGGCGAGGTGGGTTTTGCCGCAGCCGTTGGGCCCGACGAGGACGAGCCAGCCCTGCGGGTCGTCGGCGTAGCGGCGGGCAGCCTCGAGAGCGGCTTCTAGGGAGAGGCGCTCCTCTTCGCGGAGGCCGGGGATGCGCGTTTCGAAGGCGGAAAACTGGAACGCTGCGAGCCGCTCGCGGGACATGCCGCCGACTTCGCGGTAGGCGGCATCGCCGGCGCGGCCCAGGGCCACGACGCGGGCGAGCGCAGGGTCGAGCAGCCGCGTCGCCAGCCGGGGGTCGAGGGAGGCGGGCGGCGCCGCGAGCGTGATGACCGTCGGGAGGGCGAGGTTGAAGCGGTGGTTGAGGACCTGGAGGAGCTTCTCCCGCGCCCAGGACGTGCCCGAGGCGCCGTCGAGGTCGTCGAGGATGAGGAGCGGAGCGTTCCGGACCTGGTCGAAGACGCGGTCGAAGGCGAGGTCCTCGTCGTCGGCGTCGTAGCCGGCGCGGAGGTGGTCGAGGAGGTCGGCGACGACCATGAAGAGCACGGGGTGGCCGAGCTCGATGCGGCGGTTGGCGAGGGCGGCGGCGAGGTGGGTCTTGCCGCTGCCGGAGGGGCCGGTGAGGACGAGCCAGCCGCGCGGGTCTTCGGCGTAGGCGCGGGCGGCGGCGACGGCTTCGGCGAAGGCGGGGTCGCTGCCGCCGCGGCCGGCCGGGTCGAGGGTGGCAAAGGTGAAGCGGGCGAGGGCGCCGATGTTGCTGAGGCGGGTGAGGCGTTCGCGGCGCTGGTCTTCGCGCTCGCGGAGGACACAGTCGCAGGGTTCGGCGCGGCCGAAGCGGGGGTGGTCGACCGGGTAGGGGCGGCGGACGAAGCCAGCGCCGCGGCAGATGGGGCAGGCGCCGGCGTCGTCGGGGTCGTCAGCGGTAGCGGGCGATGTGCCCGAGGGAGCCTCCGAGGTAGCGGCGTTTCGCATCTTCGAGAGCATCTCGTCCAGGCGTTTCATCGGGGCGGCCCTCCAGTGCCCAGTTCTCGAGCATGCGCTGGATATAGCGCCAGTTGCGGACGTTCAGTTCGGCGGCCTCGCGGAAGGCCGCTTCGATCCATTCGGGCGGGTAGACGGATTCGGCCTCGGCGAGCTTTTCGGCGACGAGGGGGGTGATGGTGCCGATGTGCTCTTCGTAGAGGCGGAAGATGCCGGGGCGCTCCTCGGGCGCGCGGAGCGGGGCGACGGCGGCGCCGGGCCGGAGTTCGAGGCGGCCGGCGCGGGCGCGGGCGATGGCGCGCCGGGAGGCCGGGTTGTTGACGAAGTAGAAGGTCTCGGCGCCGGTGGCGGTGCGCGCTTCGAGAGCGAGCAGGGCGCGGAGCTCGAGGCAGCGCTGGAGGCCGGCTTCGAGGCCGGGGCGGCCGCTGGCGAGGGTTTCGAAGCTGAGGCGGGCGGGCTCGTGCTCCCAGATGGCCGCGGCGGTGACGCAGCGCGGCTCGGCGGGCAGCTCCTGCACGAGGCGAGCCGTCCAGAGGAAGGCCAGGAGGTCGCCGGGCGCGGTCAGCTTCGGCAGGACCGCCGTGAAGAAGAGGTTGGGGATGGCGGTGGCTTTGCCGATGCCGGGGAAGCCGTCGAAAGCGGCGCGGTCAGCTTGCGACGTCATCGGTCCGGAGCACCCAGTCTTCGAAGCGGGCGAAGCGTTCGCGGAAGCGGAGTTCGACGGTGCCGATGGGGCCGTGGCGGTTCTTGGCGACGATGACCTGCGCGACGCCCTTCGGGTAGGCGGATTCGGGGAGGTCGGGGTGCTGCTGGGCCCACTGTTCGGGGGTGACGTACATCTCTTCGCGGCTGAGGAACATGACGATGTCGGCGTCCTGCTCGATGGAGCCCGAATCGCGGAGGTCGGAGAGCATCGGGATGCGGGGGTGGCGGTTTTCGATGGCGCGGGAGAGCTGGGCGAGGGCGACGATCGGGACATCGAGTTCGCGGGCGAGGCTCTTGAGGGTTCGGGAGATGTAGGAGATCTCCTGCACGCGGTTTTCGCGGGAGCCGGTCCCGTCGCCGTGCATGAGCTGGAGGTAGTCGATGACGATGAGGTCGAGGCCGCCGGCCTGCCCGGCGAGGCGGCGCGCGCGGGCGCGGAGCTCGGCGACGGTGAGGAACGGCGAGTCATCGAACCAGATGTTGGCCTCGGAGAGGCGGGCGGCGGCATCGATGACTTTGCGCTCTTCGAATTCGGTGTTCTGGCCGAGGCGGAGGCGGTTGGCCTCCACGCCGGCCTCGGCGCTGAGGAGGCGGACGGCGAGCTGCTCGGCCGACATCTCGAGGGAGAAGACAGCGACGTTCGCCTTCTGGAGGATGGCGGCGTTGCGGGCGATGCCGAGGGCGAAGCTGGATTTCCCGACGCTCGGGCGGGCGCCGATGATGACGAGGTCGGAGCGCTTGAAGCCGGCGAGGAGGGTATCGAGGTCGGTGAAGCCGGTGCGGATGGCGGAGAGCTGGAGGCGCTCGATCTCGGCGGGGTCCTGCTCGAGGTAGGCATCGAGGACCTGCCGGATGTGGACGAAATCGCGGAAGGATTCGCCGCCGCGGAGACGCTGGATGAGCGATTCGGCGCGGGAGAAGACGGACTCGATCTCGGCCGGCGCCTCATAGGCCATCTGCATGATGGCGGAGGCGGCGTGGATGAGGCCGCGGTAGGTGGCGTCGCGCTTGACGATGCGGGCGTAGAACTCGACGCCGATGGAGGTGGGGAGGCGGCGGATGATCTCGGCGAGGTAGGTCTGGCCGCCGACCGCAGCGAGGCGGTCTTTGGTGGCGAGTTCGTGGGCGACGGTGATCTGGTTGATGACCTCGTCGCGGCTCCAGAGGTCGAGACAGGCTTCGTAGATCCAGCCGTGGACTTCGCGGAAGAAGTCGGAGGGCTTGAGGATGTTGACGACCGCGAGCATAGCGTCGGGGTCGACCATGAGGGAGGCAATGACGGCCTCCTCGGCCTCGATGTCGTGCGGGGGGAGACGTTCGAGGGGTGCGAGGGTCATGGGGAGAAGGAGGGACGCGGGTGCGCGGGAATGCGCGGCCCGGCAACGGTTCCGGTCCCTGCGGCCCTCCTTTCGCGGTGGTTATTCGCTCTCAGCGGCGCCCTGCGCCTGGGCCGCGAGCTTCTCGGCGATGGCCTTCGAGGACGCGTCGGGGATGACATCGACGGCGACCTCGGCGCTCACGTTGCGGGTGAACTTGATTTCGACCGCGCGCCGGCCGAGTTCGCGGATCGGCTCGGGGAGGAGCACCTGCTGGTGCTCGAGCTCGACCCCGGTTGCTGACTTGATGGCGGCGGCGATGTCGCGGTTCGTGACGGAGCCGAACAGGCGGCCGGTTTCGCCGACGCGGGCCTCGATGGAGACCGCGAGGTTTTCGAGCTTCGCGGCGATGACGCGGGCCTCGGCGTCGAGTTTCTCCTGGCGGCGCGCCTCGCGCTGGGCGAGGGCGTTGGCGCGCTGGAGGTTCTCCTTCGTGGTCGGGCCCGCGATACCGCGGGGGAGCAGGTAGTTCCGGGCGAAGCCGTTCTTGACTTCTTTGATTTCGCCGACGTGGGCGGTTCCTTCAACGTCTTCGAAAAAGACGACTTTCATGCTGACCTCTGGTGGTGCGGGATGGCCCGGCGGGACCCGGCGGGGATGGAGCCCGCCCGGGACGATCCCGGGGGCAGGGTAGAGAGGTCAGGATATCGCTTCCAGCGATTATGGTCAGGTGTGCAGGGTTTTGACGGAGCGTTCACGGTTCGTTGCTGTTATGCATAGCGAAGCGACGCGACAGATGCTGTCGCGAACGGCGGCGGGATAGGGCAGTCGCGGGGAAGACGGGCCGGTTCTACGCTTCCGGGGATGGGTTATGCGCAGCCGGTGCTGGTGATTTTCCACGGGGGCACGGGGGAGGGCGCGGCCGAGCGGGTGATGTCGCGGGCTCGCGTGGCGGCGGCGCGGAACTCGGCGGAGGCGGCGCTGGCGGCAGGGTTCGAAGCGGTCATCATCGCGACGGACGAACCGGCAGCGTTCGTGCCGCTGCCGCCGGGGGTGCTCGTGGATGAGGACCGGCCGGGGGAGCAGTTCAGCTACCGGGAGCGGCTGGCGTGGGTCATTGAGCGGTACGGGCTCGAGCGGCCGGCGGTGATGGGGTCGGGGTCGGTGCCGCTGCTCGGGGTCGCGGAGTTTGCGCTGGTGGCGGAACAGCTCCGGGCGCGCGATGGCCGCTTCGTAACGAACAACTTCTTCTCGGCCGACCTGACCGGCTGGACGCCCGGTTCGGCGTTCCGCGCGATCGGCGACTTGCCGCGGGACAACCTGCTGCCGAGGAAGCTGCGGGATGAGGCAGGCCTGGCGCCGGTCATCCTGCCGCGAACGACGGCGACGCAGTTCGACCTCGACACGCCGACGGACCTCGCGATCCTGGCCCTGGCGCCGGGAGTGAGCCCGGCACTGCGGGCGGCGGCCGAACCGGTGCGGGCCCTCGCGGAGCGGGTGCGCGCGGTGATGCCGCTCCTGTGCGACCGCTCGGCGGAGCTGGTGGTGGCGGGCCGGGTGGGGAGCCAGGCGTGGCAGTACCTCGAACGGGAGACCGCCTGCCGGGTTCGGCTCTTCAGCGAGGAGCGGGGGCTCGCGACAGCCCCGGCCGGGCACCGGCCGAGGAGCGTGCTCGGCTTTTTGCTGGAGGAGCTGGGGGCAGAGCGGTTCTTCCAGCGGATGGCGGAGCTCGGCGATGCCGTGGTGCTCGATACGCGGGTCATCGAGGCGCATCTCGGCCTGGCGCCCTCGCGGGAGGACCGCTTCCAGGGCGACCTCGGGAACTGGGAGCAGGTCGGCGAGCCGGAGCTGCGGCGATTCACCCGCGCTGCCCTGGAGGCGCCGGTGCCGGTCATCCTCGGGGGCCACTCGCTCGTCTCTGGCGGCCTCATGGCCCTGAACGATGCGGCATGGGAAGGCAGGTAGCGAATACCGGCGGGGAGAGCGGCTTCAGGGCGCGTGGGATTCGTAGACGGAGGCCATGCCCTCGAGCATCACGTCGGCCAGTGAGAGGACATTTTCGATGGCGTCGACGGCCTCTTCGGCGGAGAGCCCGGCTTCGGTCGCGATCTGGGCGGCGGTTTCTTCCAGCGAGCGGCGCAGGGCGTTGAACGTGGCGACGGCGGTGGTGAGGCTGACGTGCTCGCCGACGAGCGTGCGGCCGTATTCGCGACCGATGGAGCGGGCGTCCTCGATCGCGCGGTCGCGGCGAGCTTCGCCTGCGATGATGCGGGAGAACAGGTCGACCACCTGGCGGCCGAGCAATCGGAGGCGGTCGAGCGCATCGGGGCTGAGCTGGTCGAAGGCAGGGGCCCCGTGGGAAGCGCGCCCGCGGGGGTGGAGCCGGCGCCGAACGCGGGCGGTGGCGAGGTCGCTGATGCGGCTGGCATCGCGAGCGGCCTGGGCGGGGCTGACGCTGGCGACGATGTGCTTGAGGTCCTCGGCGAGGATGCGCCGGTGCCCGCCGCTGGTGCGGTAGGAGCGAATTTCGCCCGCATCGGCCCAGCGGCGGATGGTCGATTCGCTGACCCCGAGCAGCTTGCTGGCTGCACCGAGCGTCACCCAGCGGTGGCCGGTCAGTTCGAGGTCCGGGGGCTGATCGCCAAACTTCTCCAAAGCGTACCAATTCTTTCGCCGGGAGCCGCGGGCTGTCAACGGGGCTGCCGGGGGCCCGCCCCGGGGAGTTCGGCGGCCCTCCGGATGATCCCGGCCCCGTAGCGGTCGCGGAGCTGGAGGAGGGCGTCGTGGAGTGCGCCGTCCGCCGCGGATTCGCCAAAGGCGAGCTGGCGGGATCGCTCGATGAGGCCGGTCACACCCAGCCCGATGAGCCGCACCGGGCGGCGGCCGTTCGCGTCCCAGGCATCTGCGAAGAGGGCGGCCGCAAGTCGGTAGATTTCGCCTGCGAAGAGCACCTGTCGTCCCGGTGTGGCCGACCGGGTGATGGTTTCGAACGGCGGGAAGCGCAGCTTGAGGACGACGGTGCGGGCGGCGCGCTGCTGTCGGGCGAGGTCATCGGCGATGTGCTCGGCCTGCCGAAGGAGGGTCGCGCGGAGGAGCCCGGCGGAGCTTTCATCACGGTCGAACGTGTATTCGCGGGAGACCGAGCGGCGACCCGGCGGTGCCGGTGCGATTCCAGCGGGCGCGATGCCGCGGGCGCGCCGCGCAAGGTCGGCGCCATGGCGCCCGAACCGTCTCTCGAGGATTGCTGCGGGGACGGCCGCGAGCTGCCCGATGGTCGCGATGCCCAGGCCGGCGAGCACCTCCGCCGTTTTGCCGCCGACACCGGGCAGGTCGCGGACGGGCCGCGGCGCGAGGAAGGCTGCTTCGCTGCCGGGCGGGACCAGGATGAGACCGTCGGGCTTGGCGGCGTCGCTGGCGACCTTGGCGACGAGGCGGTTGGCAGCGATGCCGATGGAAGCCGTGATGCCGATTTCTGACCGGATGCGGGCACGGATGGCCTCGGCGATGGCGTGCGGGGAGCCGAACAGCCGCTCGGAGCCGGAGACATCGAGGCAGGCTTCGTCAACACTGATCGCCTCGACGGCGGGGGTGTAGTCGCGCAGGATGGCGTGGAAAGCGCGCGACGCGGGGGCGTACCACGAGAAGTCCGGCGGGAGGATGACGGCGCCGGGACAGAGCTCCCTGGCGCGGGCCACAGGCATGGCAGAGCGGACGCCGAAGCGGCGTGCTTCATAGCTCGCGGTGCTCACGACCCCGCGGGGGCCGGGGTAGCCGACGATCAGGGGGCGGCCCCGGAGGTCGGGCCTGCGCAGGAGCTCCATCGCGACGAAGAAGGCATCGAGGTCGACGTGGAGGATTGCTGCGGATGCGACCATTTGTTCGGATGGTAGCAGGGGGCGGGGCCGCCCTGCATCGGCGCCGGTGTATGCTGAGGTGCATGCAGTACCTGAAGCTGGATTCGCTGCCCGAACTGCGTGCGCCGGTGTTCATCTGCGCGTTTGCGGGCTGGAACGATGCGGCCTCGGCGGCGACGAACGCGGCGAGGTTCATCGTACGGCGGTTCGGGGCGCGGAAGTTCGGGGCGTTCGACCCGGAGCCGTTTTTCGATTTCCGGGAGGTGCGGCCCCATGTGCAGGTCACGGTGCGCGGCGAGCGGGAGATCACGTGGCCTCCGAACGATGTGCACTTCGCGCGGAACCCGACGGGGCCGCACGACGTGGTGGTGTTCACGGGGACGGAGCCCAATCTGAAGTGGCGGACGTTCGCAAGCGAGCTGGTTGAGCTGGCGCAGGCCGCTCGGGCTGACCTCGTGGTGACCCTGGGGGCGCTGCTGGCTGACGTGCCGCATACCCGACCGGTCCGCGTGACGGGGAGTTCGCTCGACCCTGCGGCCGCTGAGCGGCTCGGCCTCCAGCCCTCGCGGTACGAGGGGCCGACGGGCATCGTTGGCGTGCTCCACACGGCGCTCCGCGATGCGGGGCTGCCCGGCGCCACGCTGTGGGCAAACGTGCCGCACTACCTGACGTCGAGCCAGAACCCCGGGGCCACGGCGGCGCTGCTGCGGCGCGTATCGGCGCTGCTCGAGGTGGAGTTCGACCTCTCCGAGATGGACGCGGCTGCGCAGAGGTTCGTCGCCGAGGTCGAGGGTGCGCTGCGGGCAAACCCGGAGGCGCAGGAGTACGTTCGCCGGCTGGAAGCGACCTACGAAGAGGCGGCCGCGGAGGCCCCTCAGCTGCCGCGGGGCGAAGACCTCGTGCTGGATATCGAGCGCTTCCTCCGGGAGCAGCGGGAGGGACGGGGCGAGGGCTGAGGCCGCGTCCGGTCGTCAGCCTGCCGACTCGTGGCTGCCTTCCCGGGGCAGGAGCAGCGCATCGAGGACGAGGTAGAGGCTGACCACGACGAGCGTGACGACGGCGATGCGAAACGCGCGGCGGGCCACGGCGGCCGGCAGGGCCATGATGGTTCGCATAGGGTTTACTCCCTCGAAACGCGGCTGATGACCTGCTCGTTGAACCGGTCGAGGACGCCGAGGCGGTCCTCGAGGGTGCGGCCGAGGGTAAAGGCAGGGATGATCAGCTCCTGCACGCCGGCCTCGGCGTACCGTTCGACGGCGGCGCGGAGGTCGGCGGGAGAGCCGCCGAGGACGGGGAAGCCGGCCCGGCCGACGCGCTCGAGGGCTGCGGGGTCGTCGGACATCACGAGGAGGGCCTGGGCGGAGCGGCGGATGGTGCGCGGGTCGCGGCCGAGCTCTGCGCAGTGGCGGTCGAGGATGCGGCCCTTGTGGGCGAGCACCTCGGGCGTGCCCCAGGTGTTCCATTCGTCCGCGAAACGGGCAGCGATGCGGAGGGTGCGCCGTTCGCCGCCGCCGCCGATGAGGAGGGGAAGGGGCTGCTGGAGCGGCTTCGGCTCGAGCGGCGCATCCTCGAGGCGGTAGTAGCGGCCTTCGAAGGTGGTGCGGCGGTTGGCGAACAGGGAGGTGATGACCTCGCAAGCCTCTTCGAGGCGGTCGAGGCGCCCCTTGACGGTCGAGAATTCGATGCCGTAGGCGCGGTGTTCGTTCTCCTGCCAGCCGGCGCCGAGACCGAGCACGAGGCGGCCGCCGCTGATGTTGTCGACGGTGGCGGCCATCTTGGCGAGGACCGCGGGGTGGCGGTAGGTGTTGCCGGTGACGAGCGGGCCGATGCGGATGCGCGGCACGGCGGCGGCGAGCGCGGCGAGGGTCGTCCAGCATTCGCTGACGGGCGCCGAGACATCGGCGGCATTCGGCATGAAGTGGTCCGCGTAGTAGACGCCGTCCCAGCCGGTCGCCTCGGCATGGCGGGCGATGGCGAGGGTTTCGGACCACGGGTCGTTCATGCTGGGCCAGACGGCGAATTGCATCGGGGTCGCGCCTCCGGGGGCTGGCAGGGTGGCGCCATCGTACCGGAGCGGCGGCGTGCGGGCGCGGGGGCCGACCGGGGAAGCGGTTCACGGCCTGCCGGGCACTGGACCGAACGGCAGAGGCGCCGAAACTTCCGGGCGTGACGGGCGAAGCTCCGAAATGGCGCGAACGGCTGCGGCGGGCGCTGGTGGTCGCCGCGGTGGCGGCGGTCGTCTACGTGCCCGGGGCCGTGACGCTCTGGATGCTGCTGGCGGGGCGGGCATGAACGACGCGGCAGTGCTGGCGATCATCGTGGCGGTGCGGGGGCTCGTGCCGCTGCTGATCTTTCGCTGGAACCTCGCCGGGGCGCTGCTGGCGATCGCGGCGGACGGGAGCGACGCCATCATCCAGGACGTGCTGGGGGCGGAGCCGCTCCGCGGGTGGTATCACGAGTTCGACAAGATTTTCGATACCTACTACCTCGGCATCGAACTGTGGGTGGCGCTCCGGTGGGGCGACCCGATCGCGCGGTGGATGCTGGCGGGGCTGTTCGCGCTGCGGCTGCTGGGCGTGGCGGTGTTCGAAATCACGGAGGCGCGCGAGGTCATCCTCTTCACGCCGAACGTGTTCGAGAACTACTACCTCGTGCTGGCGGGGCTCCGGTCGATCCGGCCGGGCTACCGGCTGCACGGCTGGGGCGAGGCGGTGCTCTGGCTGGCCGCAGTGACGCCCCCGAAGGTGCTGCAGGAGTACGTGATGCACTACCGGGCGGCGCAGACCTGGCACTTCGTGCGGGACGAGATTTTCACGCCGTGGAACTGACGGGCGCGCGCGGGGCGATGAGCCGGTAGAGCGGGCCGAAGCGGCGGACCCAGAGCTTGTGGACCTCGACGGCGAGGATGATGGTCGAGGCGACGGCAATCATCCGCCACCAGGCTTCGAAGGAGAGCGGTTCGACGCGGAGGACGTACTGGGTAGGCGGCAGGTAGAGCGCCGCCACGTGGAGCGAGAGCGCGGCGATGGTGCCGGTGAGGAGGAAGGGGTTGAGGAACGGGCTGCGCGTGAAGGCGGACTGGCGCTCGGAGCGGACGTTGCCGAGGTGGAAGGCCTGGAAGAGCACCATCGTCGTGAGCGCAACGGTCTGGGCGGATTCGAGCGAGGCGCCGTGGTCGAGTTCCCAGCGGAAGAGGGCGAGGGTGCCGACGAGGCGGGGGATGCCCGCGACGACGGTCCGCTCCCAGAGCAGGGGCGAGATGATGCCGTCGGAGCGGCGGCGCGGCGGGAACTTGAGGACGTCCTTCTCGCCGGGTTCGAAGGCGAGCGCGAGGTCCTGGATGCCGCTGGTGACGAGGTTCAGCCAGAGGAGCTGGGCAGCGACCATCGGCAGCGGCCACTGGAAGAGGACGGCGGCAAGGATGACGACGAGCAGCACGGCGCCGTTGGAGACGAGGAAGAAGGTGACTTTGCGGACGTTCTCGAAGGTGACGCGGCCCTCCTCGACGGCGGCGTAGATGGTGACGAAGTTGTCGTCGGCGAGGACCATGTCGGCGGCTTCGCGGGCGACGTCGGTGCCGGAACGGCCCATCGCGACGCCGATGTCGGCGGCGCGGAGGGCCGGCGCATCGTTCACGCCGTCGCCGGTGACGGCGACGACGTGGCCGTCGGCGCGGAGGGCCTGCACGACGCGGAGCTTGTGCTCGGGCGCAGCGCGGGCAACCACGGCGGTCTCGCGAAGCCGCTCGCGGAGGTCGTCGTCGGAGAGGCGGTCGACCTCCGGGCCGGGGAGGACGGGCGCGCCGGGCGGGGCGATGCCGAGCTCGGCGGCGATGGCGCTGGCGGTGGCGGCGTGGTCGCCGGTGATCATGACGACCCGGATGCCGGCGTCGCGGCAGCCGGCGATGGCTTCGCGGACGCCGGGGCGGGGCGGGTCCATCATCGCCTGGAGGCCGAGGAAGGTGAGCCCGGCGGGGTGGTCGTCCGGGCCGGGCGGGGCATCGAGCGCGGCGAAGGCCATGGCGAGGACGCGGTGGCCGCGGCTGGCGAGCTCGTGGGCGGCGGCGAGCACGGCCTCGCGGTCGAGCGGCGCGGGGCCGGACGGCGTGAGCATGGAGGTCGAGCGTTCGAGCAGCCGCTCCGGCGCGCCTTTGACGAACCAGGTTGGGGCGCCCTCGAAATCGCGGCAGCTGGCGGAGTACTGGCGCTCGGATTCGAAGGGGATGTCGAGCAGGACGGGCGCGGCGCGCAGCTCGGCGGGCTCCATGCCGGCGGCGATGGCGGCGAGGAGGAGCGCGGCCTCGGTGGGATCGCCGCTCGTTTCGTAGGTCTCGCCGGCGAGGAAGGCATCGGCTTCGTTGGTCATGACGCCGGCGATGAGGAGGAGCCGCTCGGCGGGTTCGAGGCCGATGGGCTCGGCGCCGGGCGCCGGCGGCGGGAGCGGACGGACGCCGGCGGCGGTCCAGAGTTCACGGACGGTCATCCGGTTTTCGGTGAGGGTGCCGGTCTTGTCGGTGCCGATGACGGTCGTGCTGCCGAGGGTTTCGACCGCCGGGAGCTTGCGGATGATGGCGTTGCGGCGGGCCATGCGCCGGACGCCAAGGGCGAGCGCGACGGTGAAGACGACGGGGAGGCCCTCGGGCACGACGGCGACGGCGAGGGCGACCGCGACCTTGAACATCTGGGAGGGGGATTCGCCGACGGCGACGCCGAGGAGGAAGGAGACGAGGGCGCCGAGGGCGACGATGACGCCGATGGTGCGGGCGAACCGCTCCATCCGCTCCTGGAGCGGCGTCTGCGGGGTGGCCTGCTCGCGGATGCTGCCGGCGATGGCGCCGAGCTCGGTCGCCATGCCGGTCGCGACGGCGTAGCCGCGCCCGCGGCCGCGGACGACGATGCTGCCCGAGTAAGCCATGCAGGCGCGGTCGGCGATGGGCGCGGCTTCATCGACCGGGTCGGCGTGGCGGGACACGCCTTCGGACTCGCCGGTCAGGAGCGACTGGTCGAGGACGAGGCCGGTGACCTGGACGAGGCGGATATCGGCGGGGACGCGCATGCCGGATTCGAGCAGGACGAGGTCGCCGGGGACGACCTCGCGGCCTTCGATTTCCCGCTCGTGGCCCTCGCGGAGCACGCGGGCGCGGGGCGCGACGAGGCTCATGAGGGCGCGGACCGAGCGCTCGGCGCGGCGCTCCTGGGTGAAGCCGATGGAGGCGTTGAGCAGGAGGACGGCGGCGATGACGGCGGCATCGACGAGGTCGCGCAGGATGAGGGTGACCAGCGCGGCGGCGAGGAGGATGTAGATGACGGGCGAGCGGAACTGGCGGAGGAGCGTGACGTACCAGGGCGTCGGCGGCGCGGGCTCGATTTCGTTGGGGCCGAAGCGGGCGAGCCGGCTCGCGGCGTCGGCGGCGGGCAGGCCGTGAGGGCCGGTGCCGAGGCGGGCCTCGACCTCGGGCAGCGGGAGCGCGTGCCAGGGCGGCGGGGCGCCGGCGCCCTCACCGGCCGGCGGCATCGGCGCCTCCCGGGGCGGTGACGATGAGCGGCAGCGGGCTCGTGCGGAGGAGCGCCTCGGCGACGGAGCCGAGGAGGAAGCGCATCGCGCGGCCGCGGCCGTGGGTGGCGAGGGCGAGGTGGGTCGCGCCCGTCTCGGCAGCAACGCGAAGCGCGGCGGCCGGGACGGATTCGAAGGCGCGCGGCGGTTCGACCCGGCGATGGGCGGCGGGCGCGGAGAGACCGCGCTCCAGCGCCTGGAGGGCGGCCGCGAGGTCGAGTTCCCGCTCTTCGGGCCGCTCGCCGACGGCGGGGACGGCGACGGCGAGGAGTTCGACGGGAACGGCGGCATCGCCGAGCAGGCGGGCGAGCGCGGGCGCGACCGCGGCCGACTCCGGCGAGCCATCGGCGAGGGCGAGGATGCGGACGGGCGTCGGGGCCGGGCCGGCGTAGCGGGGGCCGATGGCGAGGACCGGGACGGGGGCGGCGCGGACGGCGCGGCCGAGGTCGCCGAGCCAGGGGGTTTCGCGCGCGTCGACGGCGAGGAGCCGCGGGGCGGTTGCGATGGCGAGGCGGACGGGCGGCGCCCAGGGCGGCTCGCCGTTCAGGCGGAGGCTGAGGCCTGCGGAAGCGACCCCGGGCGGCAGCAGGGCCGCGAGGTCGGCCTCGGCGGCGGCGCGGGCGGCTTCGACGTCGGCCGGGTTCGCCGGGTCGGCCGACGCCGCAGCATCGAAGAGGGCAGTGGCGGCGAGCGAGAGGCCGAGGGCGCGGGCGAGCGGTTCGGCCGCACGGGGAAGAGTCGCGGTATCGCCGGGAGGCAGCGCACACAGGACGGTCATGGCACGAGTATGGCCGATCAACGGGGCCGCGTGACGGGGCAGACGGCCCCCCTCGGGCGGCCGTTTGGGCGGCCGACGGGTGCAAAACCGGGCATCTTTTTCCCTGCGCGTGCGGTGCTACCGTGAGGGAGCCGTGGGCACACCAGGGGGGCCCGATCTCACGCCGCTCTACAGCCCGCAGGGCCGGGTGACCCGCTACCGGGTCAGCCTGCCAAAGGCGGGCATCGTCGAGACGGGCGCCGGGCGATACGAGGCGACACCGTACGCGGAGCGGCGGCGGGGGCTGGGCGGGTTCGCGCTGGACCTGAAGGACCTCGTCATCGGGCGGTCGATGTCGAACCTGCGGCTCGCCGAGCAGCGGCTGAGCCGGAAGATTGCGCTGGCGGTCTTTTCCTCGGACGCGATTTCGTCGACGGCGTACGGCCCGCAGGAGGTGCTGCTCATCCTCGTGATGGCCGGTTCGGGAGCGCTGACCTACAGCCTGCCGATCGTGCTCGCCATCGTGGGGCTGCTGGCGGTGGTGGTGCTCTCGTACAGCCAGACGATCCGGGCGTACCCCCATGGCGGCGGGGCGTACACCGTGGCGCTGGAGAACCTCGGGAAGGCGGCCGGGCTGACGGCCGCCGCCGCGCTGCTGATCGACTACACCCTGACCGTGTCGGTCTCGATCTCGGCGTCGGTGGAGGCGATCGTGGCCGCGTTCCCGAGCATGCAGCCGCTGTCCGTCGAGCTTGCGGTCGCGATGGTGGCGGTGATCGCGACGATGAACCTGCGCGGGGTGCGGGAATCGGGGACGGTGTTCGCCATCCCGACGTACGGGTTCATCATCGTGCTGGGGACGACGATCGTCTTCGGCGTCGCGAAGGTGCTGCTGAGCGATACGCCGAACATCTTCGCGGCGGGGACGCCGGACCGCGCGCTACCGGAGGCGACGCACAGCCTGTCGCTCTTCCTGCTGCTGCGGGCGTTCGCGGCCGGGTGTTCGGCGCTGACGGGCGTGGAGGCGGTCTCGAACGGGGTGCAGGCGTTCAAGCCGCCGGAGTGGAAGCACGCGATCGAGACGATGACGGCGATGGCGATCATCCTCGGGTCGCTGCTTTTGGGGACGACGCTGCTGGCGCGGCATTACGGCGTGGTCTACCTCGAGGGCGACCACGCGACGGTGCTGGCGCAGATCGGCGAGCAGGTTTTCGGCCGAGGGGCGATGTTCTTCGCGCTGCAGGCGTTCACGGCGGGGATCCTGTTCCTCGCGGCGAACACCTCGTTTGCGGATTACCCGCGGCTGGCTGCGGTGCTGGCGAAGGATGCCTACCTGCCGCGGGTGTTCCGGCAGCGGGGGAACCGGCTGGTCTTCAGCTACGGCATCCTCGCGCTGGCGCTGATGGCGATCGGGCTGATCGTGCTCTTCCAGGCAAAGACGACGCGGCTCATCCCGCTGTATGCCTTCGGGGTGTTCCTCTCGTTCACGCTTTCGCAGGCGGGGATGGTGCGGCACTGGCACCGGCTGCGGGGCCGCGGCTGGCGACTTTCGATGGCGATCAACGGATTCGGGGCGACCGTGACGGCCATCGTCACGGCGATCGTGGTGGTCACGAAGTTCAACGAGGGCGGCTGGATGGTGGTGGTGGCGGTGCCGGTCGCGGCGGCGGGCCTGTACTTCGTCGGCCGGTACTACGCGCGGCTGCGGCGGCTGCTCCACGTGCCGCCGGAGGCGACGTTCGATATGCGGCCGCGGGGCGAGGCGCCGGAGCCGGTGCTCGTGCCGGTGCAGGAGATCAACCTCGCGCTCGTGATGGCGCTGGGGGCGGCGTGCGAACGCGCGAAAGCAGTCCAGGCGATCCACGTGGAGGTCGACCCCGACCAGCCGGACGAGATCGACGCACAGTGGCGGCGGCAGTTCCCGGGCATCCCGCTGGTGGTCATCGATTCGCCGTACCGGAACGTGGCGGACCCATTCGCGCGGTACGTGGAGGACCGGCTGCGGGAGCCGCCGTACGGGGTGACGGTGCTGCTGCCGATCATCGAGACGCGGCGCTGGTTCGAGCGGCTGCTGGTGAACCAGAGCGCCGGAGCGATTGCGCGGCGGCTGAAGGCGAACCGGCGCGTGCGGATCGAGCGGTACTACTACCAGCCGGGAGGGCTGGGCCGGCGGCGGGGGCATCGCCCGCCGGTGCGCGTGTAATCGCCGCGGTGAGGAAATCAGGATGTTCCCCGAGGCCGGGCGTCCGAACTCTCCAGTAGGATGCGCCGGGATGAACGGGGGACCCCGGTGAACGTCGCGCTCTCGGCGGCGGACGAGGCGACCCGGGCGCGCATCGCGGCAGCGCTGCGGGCGGCGGGGCATGCCGTCGTGGGGCGCGACGAAGCGGCCGACGTGGTCGTCGCCGACGGGCTGTGCGGGGCGGAGGCTGCCCGCGAGGCGCAGCAGGCGGTGCTCGGCCTGGGGCGGGTGTTCATCGCCGGGATTACGGATGTGCCCGGCGGCGTCGCGGCGGCGCTGCGGGGCGGGGCGGCCGACGCCTATCCCGCGGGCGATGCAGCGGCGCTGCTGACGCGGCTCGCGGTGCTGGAGGCCGCCGGCCCGCGGGATGTCGGCGCGAGCCTGGCGGCGGCGAACGTCAACGATGCAATGTATGCGGTGGACCTGGAGGGCCGATTCCTCTGGGCGAACGAGGCAGCGGAGCGGCTGACGGGCTACCGCCGCGAGCAGCTCGTCGGGATGCATTTCTCGGAGCTGGTACGCGACCCGGGGGATATCGAGCGGGCTGCCGCGGAGATGGCGGCGAAGGTCGCAGGCGACACCGAGACATCGCTGTTCGAGGTGACGATCACGACGGCCTCCGGCGAGCTCGTGCCGGTCGAGGTCAACAGCCGGGTGGTTTTCCGCGACGGGCAGCCGTGGGCGGTTGAAGGCGTCGCGCGCGACCTGCGGCCGCGGCGGCGAGCAGAGGCCGAGGTGCGCCGGCAGGCGGAGCTGTTCGCCCAGCTGGGCGTCGCGGCGGTGGCCGTCGACACGCAGGGGCGCATCGTGGCGTGGAACCGGGAGGCCGAGCGGATGTTCGGCGAGGCGGCCGTCAGCATGCTCGGGACGCGGGCCGTGAGCGGCTTCTCGACCGACGTGGAGGCGACCGCCCGGCAGCTGGCGCGCGTGCTCACGGGCGAGACGGTGACCGAGGCGCGCGACCTCCGCCGTGCGGACGGCTCGATCTTCCCGGCGCTGGTAACTGCCGCGCCGCTCCGTGACGAGCGCGGCGCGGTCGCGGGCGCGATCGGGGTCATCCTCGACCTGAGCGAAGAGCGCGCGCGGCAGGAGCGGATGGCGCAGCTCGCGGCGGTCGTCGAATCGAGCGATGACGCCATCACGATGTACGACCGCGACGGGACGATCATCGGCTGGAACGCGGCGGCGGAGCGGATCTATGGCCGGCCGGCGGCCGAGGCGGTCGGGATGAAGGCATGGGAGCTCGCGGAGCCCGCGGAGCAGGAGGCGCGGCGGGCGATGGTGCTGGGGGTGCTCGGCGGGGAGGCGATCTCGGGGCAGGTGGTGCGAAGGGGCGGGAACCCGGGGATGGTCGGCTATCTCAGCCTCTCCGCGTTCCCGCTGCGGGATGCGGAGGGGCGCATCACGGGCGCGGCCGCGGTTGCGCGCGACATCACCGCGCTCGTCGAGGCGGAGCGGGAGCGGAGCCGGCTGGCCGCCATCGTGGAATCGGCGGACGACGCCGTCATCGGGCGGGACCTGGAGGGCCGGATCACGAGCTGGAACGCGGCGGCCGAGCGGCTCTTCGGCTACACCGCGGCGGAGATGCTGGGCGGCTACGGCTACGAGACGGTGCCGGCGTCGCGGAGGGGCGAGTACACCGCGCGGGCGCGGGAGGTCGCGGGCGAGGAGCGGGTCGAGGCTGATGTGCTGCGGCAGGACCGGCAGGGCCGGGTCTTCCCGGTGCGCGCGGTGACGTTCCCGGTGTACGACCAGCGCGGGCAGCGGCTCGGCTCGGCGACGTTCCTGCGGGACATCAGCGACGAGCGGGCAATGCTGGCCGCGCTGGAAGAGCGGGAGCGGCAGCTGCGGGCGCTGTTCGAGAGCGCCGGCGAAGCGATCATCCTCGTCGACCGGGAGCGGCGCATCCGCTGGCTGAACCGGGCGGCGGTCGCGATCGGCGAGGAAACCTTCGGCGAGCGCCCGGACGTCGGCGCCCCCATCGACCGCTGGGTGCGCCCGCAGGATCGGGAGGCCTGGGAGGCGGCCTTCGAAGGCGCCCTCGCCGGGCGGAGCACGACGCTGCTCGGGCGGCTGATGCGGAGCGACGGCTCGCCGTTCTGGTATGAGATGACGTACCGCCCCGTGCACGACGCGGACGGTTCCGTGGCCGCGGCTGCGCTCGTGGGGCGGGACGTGACGGAGCGGATGGAGGCGGAGCGGGCGCTGCGCGACCGGGAGGCGACGCTGCGGAGCATCTTCGAGAGCACGCGCGACCACCTCTGGCTGCTGGACCGGGAGGGGCGGCTGGTCACCTGCAACACGCCGGCGGCGGAGTTCTCCGAGCGGCGGTTCGGACGGCGGCCGGAGTCGGGCGATTCGATGCTGGCGTTCGCGGACGAGCGGGGGCGGCCGGTGCTGGAAGCGGCGATCCGGATGGCGCTCGAGGGACAGGAGCCCGAGGGCGAACTGGCGGTGCCGCACGCGGACGGCACGAAAACGTACTTCAACATCCACGTGACACCCGTGCGGGATGAGCGGCGGGGCATCACCGGGGTGCTGGTCGATGCGCGCGACGTGACCGCGGAGGCGCTCGCGCGGCGGGAGCTGCAGCGGGCGCGGCAGGCACTGGCCGAGGAGTACGCGAAGCTCTCGACGATCATCGAGAACTCCGACGAAGGGGTCATCCTGCTCGACCGGGAGTGCCGGGTGGTGGCCTTCAACAGCGAGTTCGCGGAAGGGACGAAGCTTCGGCGAGGCATCGCCCCGCAGCCGGGGATGCACTTCACGGAGACGGTCTCGCCTGAGAGCGCCGCGTTCCTCCTCGGGAAGGTGCAGGAGGCGCTCGCCGGCCGGCGCGTCGCGTTCGAAGTCCAGTCGCAGACGCCGGGGCAGCGGCGCTGGTTCGAAGTGCGCATCCGGCCGGTCGTCACCGAATCGGGCGAGGTGACGGGGGCCGTCTACACGGGGCGGGACGTGACGGAGCGGCGGCTGCTGGAGGAGGAGCGGGAGGCGGCGCTCGCAGAGGCGCGGCGGCTCGCGGCGATCGTCGAGAGCTCGACCGAGGCAGCGCTGGCGGTCGGCCGTGACGGGCGGATCGAAAGCTGGAACCGGGCCGCAGAGGCGCTCTACGGCTGGAGCGCGGAGGAAGCGACCGGGCAGCCGTTCACCCTCATCGTGCCGCCGGAAGAGCGCCCCGCGGCCGAGCGGCTGTTCGCGCGGCTGCTGGCGGGCGAGTCGTACCGGGGCGAAATGGACCGGGTGCACAGGTCCGGCCAGCGGTTCCGGGTGGAGTCGGTCTACTTCCCCCTGCGCGATGCGCAGGGCGTGGTCATCGGCGTCGGGTGCACGTCGCACGATGTGACGCGGGAGCGGGAGATGGAGCGGCGCATCGCCGAATCGGCGGCGGACCTCGCGGCGACGCTGGCGTCCATCCGGGAGGGCGTGGCGCTGATCGGGGCGGACGGCCGGCTGGCGGCGGTGAACCCGGCCACGCAGTCGGCGGTCGGCGAGGTGTTCGGCGTTCGGCCGGAGCCCGGGATGCACTGGCGGGACGCGCTCCCCGAAAGCTGGCATCAGGCCTTCGCGGAGGTCATGGAGCGGACGCTGGCTGGCGAATCGATGACGTACGAGCTGCAGCTCACGGATGCGGCGGGGAATCCGCGGTGGTTCGAGCTGTCGTTCGGGCGGGTGGAGCTGCCGGACGGCTCGGTGCGCGGCATCGCGCTCAGCACGCGGGACCTGACGGAGCGGAAGCGGACGGAGGAGCGGCTGCTGCAGGCGCAGAAGGCGGAATCGCTGGCGGTGCTGGCGGGCGGCATCGCGCACGACTTCAACAACCTGCTCGTCGGTATCCTCGGCAATGCGGGGCTGGCCCTGGCCGAGCTGCCGCCGGAATCGCCCGTGCGGGAGACGGTGGCCGAGATCGAGCTGGCGGGGCAGCGGGCGGCCGACCTCGCGCGGCAGATGCTGGCGTATTCCGGCAGGGGGAAGTTCGTGGTGCAGCCGCTCAGCCTGAACGGGGTGGTCGAGGAGATGGCGCACCTGCTGCGGGTCTCGGTCGGGGCGGGCGTGCGGCTGGTGCTGGACCTCGCGCCGGGGCTCCCGGCGGTGGTCGGCGACGCCACCCAGCTGCGGCAGGTGATCATGAACCTCGTCATCAACGCGTCGGACGCGATCGGGAGCGGCGAGGGCACGATCCGCGTGCGGACGAGCGTGGCCCCGGGCACGCGGGAGCTGTTCGAACGCGCCGTGCTGGCGCCGGGGCAGCTGGCGGAGCGGTACGTGGTGCTCGAGGTGGCGGATACCGGCGCGGGGATGGACGCGGCCACGCTTTCGCGGATTTTCGACCCGTTTTTCACGACGAAGTTCACCGGGCGCGGGCTCGGGCTCGCGGCCGTGCTCGGCATCATCCGGGGGCACCGCGGCGGCATCGATGTCGAGAGCGCGCCGGGCGCGGGCACGACGTTCCGGGTAATGCTGCCGGCGAGCCAGAGCACGGCGCAGGCGGAGCCGGGGGCCGGGAGCAGCGGACAGTGGCGGGGCGAGGGGCTCGTCATCGTGGCGGACGATGAGCCGAGCGTGCGGGCGGTCACCTCCCGCGCGCTGCGGGCGATGGGGTTCGAGGTCGCCGAGGCCGCGGACGGGCAGGAAGCGGTGGAGGTCTACGCCCGGGAGCGCGGGCGGGTGCGGCTCGTGCTGCTCGACATGACGATGCCGCGGATGAGCGGCGAGGCCGCGCTCCGGGCGATCCGGGAGCTGGACCCGGGGGCGAAGGTCGTGCTGATGAGCGGCTACACCGAGCAGGACGCGCAGGAGCAGGTCGGCGGCGGACTCGCGGGCTTCCTCCAAAAGCCGTATGAGCTCGGGGCGCTGCGCGAGACCGTGCGGCGTGCGCTCGGCGAGGACACCGGATAGAACATCTGTACGCTATACTGCGCGGGTGACCGAGGAACGGCTGGTGGCGCCGCAGGCGCTGGCGGAGGACGCGGAGCTGGAGCGGTCGCTCCGGCCGCGGCGGCTGGAGGAGTTCCCGGGTCAGGAGCGGACGAAGCGGAACCTCGCCATCGCCATCGAAGCGGCGAAGCAGCGGGGCGAAGCGCTCGACCATGTGCTGCTGTACGGGCCGCCGGGGCTCGGCAAGACGACGCTGGCAAACATCATCGCGAACGAGATGGGCGTCTCGATCCGGACCACGAGCGGGCCCGCGTTCGAGCGGCCGGGCGACCTCGCGGCGGTGCTCACGAACCTGAAGGAGCACGACATCCTGTTCATCGACGAGATCCACCGGCTTTCGAGCGCGGTGGAGGAGATCCTCTACCCGGCGATGGAGGATTTCGCGCTCGACCTCGTCATCGGGAAGGGGGCGGGGGCGCGATCGGTGCGGCTGGCGATGCCGCGGTTCACGCTCATCGGGGCGACGACGCGGTATGCGATGGTGAGCGCGCCGCTGCGCGACCGGTTCGGCTCGGTCTACCGGCTCGATTTCTACGAGCCTGAGACGCTGGCGGTCATCGTGCGGCGCTCGGCGGCCATCCTCGGGGTCGATGTGCCGGGCGACGCGGCGATGGAGATCGCACGGCGCGCGCGGGGGACACCGCGGATCGCCAACCGGCTGCTGCGGCGGGTGCGGGACTTCGCCGCTGTCCGGAACGACGGGGTGGTGACGCTCGAGGCGGCGCGGGAGGCGCTGGCGATGCTCGACGTTGACGAACTGGGGCTCGATGAGTCGGACCGGGCGGTGCTGCGGGCGATTTGCGAGAAGTTCGGCGGCGGACCGGTCGGGCTGGAGACGATCGCGGCGGCGATTTCGGAGGAGGCCGACACGATCATGGACGTGTACGAGCCGTTCTTGCTGAAGTGCGGGTTTCTGAACCGGACGCCGCGCGGTCGGGTGGCGACGGAGGCAGCCTACCGGCACCTCGGGCTGGAGCCGCCGCGGGACCGGCCGGCGCAGGCCGGACTGTGGGACGCGCTAGCGGAGCCGTAGAGCGGGGGCAGACGGCGGGAGAGACGGGGGCCGGCTGGCGCCGGCCCCGGGCGATGAGGGGCGGCCGGTTCAGGCGCGGGCCGGCGCCTCCTGCGTGAGCACGGCCTCATAGACGGAGAGCCGGGGCGGCCCGGCGAGGACGCCGTGGAGGGGCGCCTGGCCGTGGGCAGCGCGGAAGGCTTCGGAGCGGGTCCAGGCTTCGAAGGCGGCGCGGGATTCCCAGGTGGAGTGGGAGATGTACTCCCCGGGCTCGTCGCCCTTGAGGAGGGCGAAGCGGAGGAAGCCGGGGACGGATTCGAGGTAGGACTCCCGGGTGCGCCAGGCGGCTTCGAAATCGGCTTCGCGGCCGGGGTTGATGGCGAAACGGTTCATCGCGACGAACAAGGGGGCCTCCAGGGCGAGATGATGGCATGGCGGTCTGCCAGCGTAAGCCGAGCCGCCACGATGCATGATGCTAGACTGATCGCTTGTCATTAGGCAAGCCTAATGCTAGATCTTCGGATCATCCCGCTCTTGGGATGAGGAGGTGTGAGATGTTCCCTGCGCGGAGCGCCCGCCGGGCGCTTGCAATCGGGCTGGCGGCGTGCCTGGCCGCCGGCGCATTCTTCGCCGCGGCATGCGGCGGCGATGACGATGATGATGCGGCGACACCGCCGCCTGCGGCGACGACGGCCGCCCCGGCCGCGACGGCCAGCCCGACGGCGACACCTGCGCCGACCGTGGCCGCAGAGGCGCGGCCTGTCCTCCCGGCGAAGGTGACCGATAAGGACGGCAAGGAGATCACGGTCAGCGACGTCAGCCGGATCGTGGTGCTGAACGGCGACCTGACGGAAGTCGTGTATGCGCTCGGCCTCGGCGAGAACGTGGTCGGCGTCGACACCTCGGCGACGTACCCCCCGGAAGCGGCGCAGAAGCCGAAAATCGGCTACCAGCGGTCGCTCAATGCCGAGGGCATCCTGAGCCTGCAGCCGACGGTGATCATCGGCAGCGAGCTGGCGGGGCCGCCGGCGGTCATCGAGCAGATCAAGTCGGCGGGCGTTCCGGTGGTGCTGTTCAAGACGGTGGCCTCGCTGGACGACGTGAGCCGAAAGATTACCGACGTGGCGACTGCGCTGGGCGTCCCGAACCGGGGCAAGCTGCTGGCCGAGCAGACCCGGAAGGAGATCGGCGAGGCGGTCGCGCTGGCGAAGAAGGCGACGAGCAAGCCGCGGGTCGTCTTCCTCTATCTCCGGGGCTCGACGACGCAGGTGATCATGGGCAAGGGCTCGGGCGCCGATGTGCTGATTACGGCGGCGGGGGCGATCGATGCCGGTGCCGAAGCGGGGGTGACCGGCAGCAAGCCGCTGACGCCGGAAGCGCTGGTCGCAGCGCAGCCGGACGTGATCCTCGTGCTGACGGCGGGGCTGCAATCGGTTGGCGGCGTCGACGGCCTGCTGCAGATCCCGGGCATGGCGCAGACGCCGGCCGGCCAGCAGAAGCGGGTAGTCGACTTCGATGACCAGTACCTGCTGGGGCTGGGGCCGCGCGCCGGCAAGGCGCTCATGGACCTCGTGAAGGCGCTTCACCCCGAGCTGAAGGGCTAGCGGCGGCACATCGACGTTCGAGCAGCCGAGAGCGCGCGGCGTCGCAGGCCGGCCTGCCCCGGGCATCCCCTCCCCCGGCAGGCCGGCCGCATCCATGCCGCGGGCGCGGCGGAGAGGAAACGATTGAGATGACGATCGCGGTCGGGTCACTGGTGCGCCGGGCGGGCCTGGCGCGGGGGCGGGTTCGGCTGGCGGCCCTGCCGGCGCTGGCCGGGCTGCTCGCCCTCGCTGTGCTGCTGAACCTCGTCATCGGGGCGGTGCGGGTGCCGCCCGGCGAAGTGCTCGGGATCCTGCTCGACCATGCCGGGCTCCCGGCGCCGTTCGAGTTCACGCGGCAGCACGAGGCGGTGGTCTGGAACATCCGGGTGCCGCGGACGCTGCTGGCGCTCGTCGTGGGCGCCGGGCTGGCGACTGCCGGCTGCGCGCTGCAGGGGATCTTCCGCAACCCGCTGGCGGACCCCGGCATCATCGGCGTTTCGAGCGGGGCGGCGCTCGGCGCGGTCGGGGTCATCATCCTCGGCGTGAGCCCGCTGGGAACGTGGACGACTCCCGCGGCTGCCTTCGCCGGCGGGCTCGCGCTGACGCTCGCGGTCTACGCGCTATCGCGGCGGGACGGGCGGACGGAAGTGGTGACGCTGGTGCTGACGGGCGTGGCGCTCAACGCCATCGCCGGCGGGGTCATCGGCTTCGCACTGTTCTTCGCGACGGACGCGCAGCTGCGGAACGTGGTGTTCTGGCAGCTCGGCAGCGTGGGCGGCGCGACGTGGGCGGCGGTGCGGCCGGCGGCGCTGCTGGCGCTCATCGCGCTGGTGCCGCTGATGCGGTACGGCCACCGGCTGAACCTGCTGGCGCTGGGCGAGCGGGAAGCGTACCACCTCGGGGTCGATACCGAGCGGCTGCGGCTCGAGGTGATCGGGCTGGCGGCGCTGGCGACCGCAGCGGCGGTCTCGTTCGCGGGCATCATTTCGTTCGTGGGGCTGGTGGTGCCGCACATGCTGCGGCTGATGCTGGGGCCGGACCATCGGCGGTTGCTGCCGGCTTCCGCGCTGCTCGGCGCGGCGGCTATCGCGCTGGCAGACCTCGCGGCGCGGACGGTGGTGGCGCCGGCCGAGATGCCGCTGGGGGTGGTGACGGCCCTCGCGGGCGGGCCGTATTTCCTCTGGCTGATCCACCGGACGCGGCGGGCGCAGGGAGGCTGGGGATGAGGCTCGAAGCGCGGGGCGTGACGTTCCGGGCCGGGCCGTTCGCGCTGGTGCGCGGGGCCACGGTGGCAGTGGAGCCGGGCGAGCTGGTCGCGGTCGTCGGGGCGAACGGTGCAGGCAAGTCGACGCTGCTGCGGCTGCTGGCGGGCGACCTGCGGCCGGCTGAGGGGGAAGTCCTGCTCGGCGGCCGGTCGCTGGGAAGCTTCCGCGCGGCGGAGCTCGCGCGGCTGCGGTCGGTGCTGCCGCAGCAGTCGCGAATCGAGTTTTCGTTCACGGTGCGGCAGGTGGTCGAGATGGGGCGGAGCCCGCACCTCAGCGGGCGCGCGGCGCCTGCGTCCCACGCGGCGGCGGTCGAGGCGGCGATGCGGGCTGCCGACGTCGCGGCGCTGGCGGAGCGGGCGTATCCCGGCCTGTCGGGCGGGGAGCAGGCGCGGGCCTGCCTCGCGCGGGTGCTGGCGCAGGAGACGCCGGTGGTGTTGCTCGACGAGCCGACCGCGGCGCTCGACATCCGCCACCAGCACCAGGTCCTCACCGTGATCCGGGGGCTTGCTGCGAAGGGCCGCGCCGTGCTCGCGGTCGTCCACGACCTCAACCTCGCGGCGGCGTACGCGACCCGGGTGGTCGCGATGCACCGGGGTGTCATCGCGGCGGACGGCCCGCCCGCGGAGGTGCTGACGGCGGAGGTGCTGAGCCGCATCTACGAGCACCCGGTAGAGGTGGTGCGGGCCGGGTCGCCGGAGCGGCTGGTGGTGCTGCCGCGGCACGAGGTCGCGGCCGGGGCCTGACGGCAGGGGCGGCCCCGACCGGGTAGAGTGACCTCGATATCCCGTGTTCGGAGGTTGGAGTCATGCCCTGGGTCGTGAGCGTCTTCCTCGCGGTCATCATCTGCGGCGGCGCGCTGCTCATCGGGCGGGCGGCGCGGGCGGCAGCCCAGCCCGGCACCCCGGAGCGGATGCGGGGCGCCCTCATCATGGGCGTCGCGGCAGCGATCTTCATCGCGTGGGTCGGGGTCCACACGGCGCTGCGATCGGTGAAGCCCATCGAAGCGGGCCACGTCGGCGTCGTCTACCAGTTCGGCGAAATCGTCGGGCAGAAGCCGGAGGGCCTGCAGTTCATCTGGCCGTGGCAGGACCTGCGCATCGAGAGCGTGCAGGTGCAGCGCTACCGGTTCGAGAACATCACGGCGTTTTCGCAGGAGACGCAGGACGTCTTCTTCATCGCGACGCTGAACTACTCGGTCTCGCCGGCGGCGGTGCAGACGCTGTTCCGGACGGTGGGGCCGCGCTGGTTCGACCGGCTCATCGAGCCGCGGGTGCTGAACTTCTTCAAAGAAGAGACGGTGAAGTACTCGACGGTGGACGTCGGCCCGAACCGCGAGAACATCCGCTCGGCGGTGCGGGCGCGGCTGGCGGCCGAGCTGGCGCCGTTCTCGATCGAGATCAACGACCTGCTCATCGACAACATCGAGTTCAGCGCGGAGTTCAAGGCGGCGATCGAGCAGAAGCAGATTGCGACGCAGGATGCGCTGCGGGAGCAGGAGCGGGTGCGGCAGCGGCAGTTCGAAGCGCAGCAGCAGATCGAACTGGCGCGCGGCGAGGCGGAGTCGATCCGGGTGCGCGCGGAAGGCCAGGCCGAGGCGAACCGGCTGCTCTCGCAGTCGCTGACGCCGGAGGTCATCCAGTTCCAGGCGCTGCAGAAGCTGGGCGACAACATCCAGATCGCGCTGCTGCCCTCCGGGCAGGGGATCATCCTCGACCCGACGACGCTGCTCGGGCAGGCCGGCGCGAACCGGTGAGGCCGGCGCGCGGGGCGCCCGGCGGGCGGGCGGCTGGTACGCTGTCTTGATGCTCGCCGCACCCGCGCGCCGGAATCTCCGCCTGCTCGCCGCGTTCTGGTTCCTGCGGGAGTTCCAGCTCTGGATTCCCGTCTGGATCGTCTACCTGACGCTGGAGCGCGGCTTTTCGTTCAGCCAGATTACGGCTGCGGAGAGCGTCTACCTGCTCGGGGTGCTGGCGCTCGAAGTGCCGACCGGGGCGATCGCGGACCGGTACGGGCGGAAAATCTCGCTCGGGCTCGGGGCGATCAGCCTCGCGTCGTCGGTGACGGTGTTCGCGTTCACGACATCGCCCGTGGTGCTGTTCGTTTCGTTCGCGTGGTGGGCGGTCGCGACGACGCTGATGTCCGGGGCCGACATGGCGCTGCTGTTCGACACGCTGAAGGCGGCGGGGCGAGAGCACGAGTACGAGCGGCTGGCTGGCCGGGGCCAGGCGGTGTCGTGGAGCGGGGTCGGGCTGGCGACGCTGTTCGGCGGGCCGGTCGCGGCGGTGCTCGACATCCGGGCGACGATCCTGATCGGGGCGGCGACGTGCCTCGCCGCAGCGGCGGTGGCCTTCGCGCTCTGGGAGCCGCCGCGGGCGGCGGTGGAGCGGGCGGGCGGGATGCGCGGCTACCTCGGGACCATCGGGGCGGCGTTCCGGGACGCCTGGGAGGCGCGGGCGGTGCGGTACGTGCTGCTCCTCTTCGGCGTGACGGTGGCCGGGCTGGAGACGGTCCACTACCTCGTGCAGCCGTACCTCGTGGAGAACGGCGTGCGGGTCGGGACGGCGTTCTCGCTCCTGCAGGTGCCGCTCTTCGCCGCCGGGATGGGCGGGGCGCTGCTCGCCTCCCGGGTGGAGCGGAGTGCGGGCCCGGTCGGCGGGCTGCTGCTGCTCGCCGCGGCAGGGATGGCGATGCTCGGGGCGCTGGCGCTGGCGCCGTCGCTCTGGCTGTACGGGGCGCTGCCGGTGCTGATGGCGGCGAACTCCTGCGCGTGGCCGCTGATGACGGGAGCAGTGAACCGCCAGGTTTCGTCGGAGCGGCGGGCGACGGTGCTGTCGATCGGGAGCATGACGGTGAGCGTGGCGATGGCGGTGCTCGCGCCTGCCATCGGCCTGGCGGTCGACACCTGGGGCACGGGCGCTGCCTTCGGCCTGGGAGCGGCGGCAACGGCGGCGGGCATCGGGCTGTTCGGCGGGTCGGCGCTGGCGGCCTGGCGGGAGCGGAACGGGACAGCCGGCGCGGCGGCGGCGAGCCCGGCGGCGGGAACGTAAGGCGCTCCCGCGGCAGAATGGCGGACGCCCCTCGCACCTTCGACGCTGATTTCCTGGGAGGCGCCATGGCCGGGCTGTTCGATATTTCGGGGAAGGTCGCGCTCGTGACGGGCGGCTCGCGCGGCATCGGGCTGATGATCGCGCGCGGGTTCGTGGAGGCGGGCGCGAAGACGTACATCTCCTCGCGGAAGGCGGACGCCTGCGCGGAAGCCGTCGCCGAGCTTTCGAAGTTCGGCACCTGCATCGCCATCCCGGCGGACCTCGGCACGGAGGCGGGCTGCCGCTACCTCGCGGACGAGCTGGCGAAGCGGGAGGAGCGGCTGCACATCCTCGTGAACAATGCGGGGGCGAACTGGAACGCGCCGCTGGCCGAGTTCCCCGATGAGGCGTGGGACAAGGTGATGAACCTGAACGTGAAGGGCGTGTTCCACCTCACGCGGTTCCTCGTCCCGCTGCTGGAGAAGGCGGCGAGCGACGCGGACCCGGCGCGAGTGATCAACATCGGCTCGATCGACGGGCTGCAGGCGCCGGGCTTCGATACCTACGCCTACTCGTCGAGCAAGGCGGCGGTGCACCACCTGACGCGGCACCTCGCGCAGAAGCTGGCGCCGAGCCGGATCACGGTCAACGCCATCGCGCCGGGGCCGTTCGAGAGCAAGATGATGGCCGAGACGCTCCGGCGGTTCGGCGAGGGCATCAGGGCGAGCAACCCGCTGGGCCGCATCGGCGTGCCGGACGACATGGCGGGGACGGCGATCTACCTCGCGTCGAAAGCGGGCGCCTACGTGACCGGGGCCGTGATCCCGGTGGACGGCGGGATGTCGACCCGCCGCCAGTAGACGGGAGCCGTTCAGAACGCGAAGGGGTCGGAGCGGGCCCGCCGGCTGGCGCGGTCGGCGAAGAAGACGACGGCGAAGAGAAGGAGCACGACGGCGGCGAGGATGCTGCCGGCGGCAGCGAACGCCCAGGCAGGCGGGCGGAAGTCGGCCGGGGTATCGCGGAAGGCGATGATGCCGCCGAGGACGATGGCGACGGCTCCTGCCGCGCCGAGGATGCCGCTCGTGACGAACAGCTCGGCCGCGACCAGGGCGAGGCCGAGGCCGATGAGGACGAGACCGGCGGTATCGACCGGCAGCAGGCCGAAGCCGAGGAAGCCGAGGATGATGGCGATGGCGCCGGCGACGCCCGGCACGCCGAGGCCCGGCGCATACAGCTCGATGATGAGCGCGAGGAAGCCGATGGAGAGGAGGAGTGAGGCGATGGCGGGGTCGGCGATGAAGGCGAGGAACCGCTCCCATGGGGTCATCTCGAGGTCGACCCGGGGGGCGTCGGCGAGGCCGGTGAGCGTGGCGGTGACGCCGGGCCGGAGGGTGACGGTGCGGCCCTCGGCTTTGCGGAGGAGGTCGTCGAGGTCGGCCGCGACGAAATCGACGACGTTCAGCCGGGCAGCTTCGTTTTCGTTGACGGCGACGGCCTCGCGGACGGCCTGCTCGGCCCAGTCGGCGTTGCGGCCGCGGAGTTCGGCGATGCCGCGGATGTAGGCGACGGCGTCGTTTTCGATCTTCTTGCCGAGGGTGCCTTCGATGTCGGAGCCGTCGGCGTTGATGGCGGCGGCCGCGCCGATGGCGGTGTTGGGCGCCATCGCGGCGATGTGGCCGGCCATCGTGATGAAGGTGCCGGCGCTCGCGGCGCGCGCCCCGATCGGCGCGACGTAGACGGCGACGGGGACATCGGCGCGGCCGATGCGCTGGACGATCTTGCGCATGGAGGAATCGAGGCCGCCGGGGGTATCGAGCTCGAGGACGACGAGGCGGGCGCGCCGCTCTTCGGCGTCGGAGATGACGCGGTCGATGTACCGCTCCATGATCGGGCCGACGGTGCCGTCGACGCGGGCGACGACGACGCCGCCTTCGGGGGTGTCGCTGCCGGCGCAGGCCGCGAGGAGGCCGAGGGCGACGGCAGCGGCTGCGATGATTCGCCGCATCATGGTTCGAGTATAGCCGGGGCGGCGGGCGCTTCTCCGGCAGGTTCGGGCGGGCGATACTGGCGGCATGACGGCGATGGCGATGGCCCGGCCGGTGCAGGGCCGCAGCCTGCGGAATGCGGTGGAGCTGGTGACGGCGCTCACGAGCCGGGACCTGCGGCTGCGCTACCAGGGGAGCGTGCTGGGCTGGGCGTGGTCGCTCGCGCGGCCGCTGGCGCTGGGCGCCGTGCTGGCGTTCGCGCTCGGGCGGGTGCTGGGCACGGGCATCACCGCGGAGTTCCTGCTGGCCGGGCTGTTCCCGTGGTTCTGGTTCCAGGGTGCGGTGCAGGGCGCGGCCGGCAGCTTCATCGGCAACGGCGGGCTGCTGAAGAAGGTGCGCTTCCCGCGCGCGGTGCTGCCGGTGAGCACGGTGCTGGGGGCGACGCTCCAGTTCGCGCTCTCGCTGCCGGTGCTCATCGGGTTCGTGCTGGCGGCGGGGAATGCGCCGACGGCGGCGTGGCTCGGGCTGCCGCTCATCTTCGCGCTCCAGCTGGGGCTGGTGACGGGGCTCGGGCTGTTCGTGGCGAGCGTCACGGTCTACTTCCGCGACCTCGAGCACATCACGGAGGTGCTGCTGACGCTGCTCTTCTACGCGACGCCGATCATCTACAGCGCCGACCTCGTGCCGGAGGGCTACCGCTGGCTGACGTACGTGAACCCGCTGGCGCCGATCATGGAGGGGTGGCGGAGCATCCTGCTCGATGGGGCGATGCCGGCGGCGAGCCACCTCGCGGCGTCGGCCGGGCTGACGGCGCTGGCGCTGGCCATCGGCTGGGGGACGTTCCGGCGGCTGGAGGACGGGTTCGCCGATGCCATCTGACGGGGAGGTGGTGGTCGCTGCGCGGGGCGTCTCGCGGCGCTACCCGCTCGCGGTCCCGGGGCAGGCGCTGAAGACGACGCTGCTCCACCCGGGGCAGGCGTTCGGCGCATGGCGGCAGCGGCGGCGCCGGGAGCTGTGGGCCGTGCGCGACGTGTCGTTCGACGTGCGGCGGGGCGAATTCTTCTCGATCGTGGGGGCGAACGGGAGCGGCAAGAGCACGCTCCTCCGGCTGCTGGCCGGGCTTTCGAAGCCGACGCGGGGGACGGTGGAGCTGCACGGCCGGGTGAGCACCCTGCTGGAGCTCGGCAGCGGCTTCCACCCGCAGGTGAGCGGGCGCGAGAACGTCATCATGAACGGCCTGCTGATGGGGCGCACGAAGCGGGAGATGGAGGCGCTGCTGCCGGGCATCGTCGAATTCGCGGGGCTGCGGGAGTTCATCGACCAGCCGATGCGGACGTACTCCTCCGGGATGTACGTGCGGCTCGGGTTCGCCATCGCGGCGTTCATGGAGCCGGAGATCCTGCTGGTCGATGAGGTGCTGGCGGTCGGCGATGCGAAGTTCCAGGAGAAGTGTTACGACCACATCGCGAAGCTGCAGGCCCGGGGCGTCACGATCGTGATGGTGTCGCACGACCTCGGCGCGGTGGAACGGTTTTCGGACCGGGCGGCACTGATGGAGCGCGGCCGGATGGTCGCGATCGGCGCGCCGCGGAAGGTGGTCGGCCTGCACCTCGAACGGCTGGCCGAGACCTCGCCAGAAATCCGGCAGGCGATCGACGAAGGGATCGCGGCCGACGAGGAGCGGGTCCGGCGGATGCTGGAGGAAGACCCGGAATGGGCGGCGGCCTTCGCGGCGGCGCTGGAGCAGAACCCGGCCTTCCACGAGAAGCTGCGGCAGCAGGCCGGGCAGGGAGCAGGAAGCGATGCGCGGCCGGATTGAGCGGATACGGGCTGCCTGGCGCGAGATGAAGGCGCTGCTCCGGGAGGACATCGAGCTGCAGGCGCAGTGGCCGCGGACGTTCGGGCTCATCCGGGCCGACCGGCCGGCGTGGTTCACGTTCGTCTACCTCCTGTTCGCCATCCACATGTTCCCGGCAGTCGTCCTCTACCGGGTGCAGGTGTTCCTGTACGAAGCGGGCTTCCCGCGGCTGGCGACGATCGTGTCGCGGCTGAACGCCTTCCTGTTCGATGTGACGATCGGGAACCACGTGCGGGCCGGCGGGGGGCTGCTGATCGCGCACGGGCACGTGGTGCTGGACGGCTGGACGACGATCGGGCGGCGGGTGGAGATCAACCCGTTCGTGACGCTGGGCATCGGGAACAGCTCGCGCAAGCCGTTCGAGCTCTGGGGGCCGGAGATCGGCGACGACGTGAACATCGGCACCGGAGCGAAGATCGTCGGCCGGGTGAAGGTCGGCGAGGGCGTCAAGATCGGGGCGAACGCCGTGGTCATCAGCGACATCCCGCCGTTCCACACGGCGGTCGGCGTGCCGGCGCGGGCGATCCCGGGCGGGCGGCGGCGCGAAACCGAGCGGTGGGAGCCGCCGAAGGCGTGACGACCCCGCGGGTGGCCATCCTGACGGTGACGACGAACGCGGCAGCGCACCTGCCGGCGTACCTCGACGCGCTTGAGCGGGTGAGCTACCCGACGTGGGAGCTGTGGGTGGTCGACAACGGCTCGGCGGACGGCTCGGCCGAGCTGGTGCGGGCGCGGATGCCGGGGGCGCGGGTGCTCGAAAACGGCGAGAACCTCGGCTTCACCGGGGCCTGCAACCGGGCGCTCCGGGAGATGCTGGCGCGGCCGGACATCGATTACGTCCTGTTCCTGAACGACGACACCGAGGTGACGCCCGGCTTCCTCGAGCCGCTCGTCGCGCTGGCCGACGGCAGGACGCTGGTCGCGCCGAAGACGTACCTCGCGGGGCAGCCCGGCATCCTCGACGACGCCGCGGGGGCGTTCGACTGGTGGCGGGGGACGTGGAAGCGGCGGGTGCTGGGCAGGCCGGAAGGTCCGGCGGACCGCTACCCGCATGCCATCGAGACGGCGAACCTCTCCTGCCTGCTGGTGCCGATGGGGGCGTTCCGGGAGGTGGGGCTGCTCGACGACGCCTTCTTCGTGTACTACGACGATACGGATTTCTGCCGGCGGGCGCGGGCGGCGGGCTACCGGATCTTCTTCGAGCCGCGGTCGGTGGTGTACCACCGGAAGGGCGCGACGCTGGGCGGGCAGGCGAGCGCGTTCGGCTGCTACTACCTCGCGCGGAACCGGCCGTACCTCATCCGCAAGCACCGCGGGCGGCTCCAGTTCGCGGCGTTCTCCGCGTACTACGCGGCGACCCGGGCGGCGCGGATGGGGCTGTGGCTGGGGCAGGGCCGGGGCGACCTCGCGCGCGCGACGGCGGCGGGGATGCGGGACTTCGTCCTCGGGCGGATGGGGCCGCGGCGCTGACGGACGCGGTCAGAGGTCGAGGAGCTCGGTTTCGAGGTCGAGGAGTTCGGCATCGGGCCGCCACTCCTGGACAGCGGCGGCGATGGCGCTCAGCTGTTCGTCGGCGTGGCGCGGGTCGTTCGAGACGACGGCTGCGGCGATGACGGCGCTCCCGACAACGTCGAGGGCGTCGACCTCGGCGACGGCGGCGTTGAAGCGGTTGCGGAGGCGCTCGACGATCGGCCGGACGATGGCGCGCTTCTCTTTGAGCGAGCGGCTCGGGAGCCGGAGCGTGAGGCGGAGAACGCCGACGGTCACGGGGTGAGTGTAGGGAGCGCGCCCGGCAGGGGCGACGGCCTCAGCGGCGGCGCGGCCGGTCGTCGCGGGGGCCGCCGAGGAGCAGCACGAACATGAGGAGGAGGGCGCCGCCGATGACGAGGGCGGCGATCCATGCGGGCGAGGCGTCGCCGCGGAGCGCGCTGAGGAGGGCCGGGAGGCGCGTCACATCCCGGGAGACGCTGGCGGAGGCGGCTCAGGTTCCCCGCTGCGCGGCTTCGAGGGCGAAGAGGAGCGGCGCGACGCGGCGCATGTCGGCGGGCCGGTGGAGGAGGAACCACTCTTCGGCGAGGAGCGCGCTGACGATGCCGGGCGGGAAGAGCGCCTCCGGGCCGCCGCCGGGGAGCTGGGAGCGGTGGGCGGCGATGGCGGCGAGCTTCGCCGGCGCGGCCTCGGCGATGGGGATGCGGAAGTCGGGGGCCTCGACGCCGAGGTCGGCGGCGGCCAGCGCCGGCGGGTCGCCGAGGAGAGGCCGGCAGAGCTCGTACTGCGGGCGGAAGAGGCCGCGCGGGAAGGCGGCGAAGAGGAGCGCGGGCGGCGCCGGCATCCGCTCGACGGCGGCGACGACGGCGCGGTGGAGGGCGAGGTGGTCGGGGTGGCCGTAGGCGCCGTCCGGGCCGAGCGTGAGGAGGAGGTCCGGCTGGCAGGCGGCGATGGCCGCCGCGACGGCCCCCGGGAGGCTGCCGGCCCGGGCGAGGCCGCCGTCGGGCAGGCGGGGCGAATCGCCGGGGCAGGCGCCGAGGGCGGCGCAGGCAGCGGCCAGCTCGCGGAGGCGGAGCGCGCCGACCTCGGCGGGCCCGGCGGCTTCGCCGGTGTAGCAGTTGCCGGCCTCGCCGGCGGAGCAGGCGATGACGGTGCAGCTCCAGCCGGCGCGCGCGGCGAGCGCGAGGGTGCCGCCGACGCTGTAGGCCTCGTCATCGGGATGGGGCACGAGCGCGAGGATGCGGGGCATGGGGGAGATCGTACCGCGGGCAGGGGAATCGTTCGCGGGTTCCGAAAGACAGCGCCGGGCCGAGGTGGTAGATTCTCGGCCGGCCGCGGAAGGGGCATCGGACCCCGGCGGCTGCCAAGACCCCTGCACAGGAGTTCGAACAGGAAAATGCCCGGGAGACTGGAAGGCAAGGTTGCAATCGTGACGGGCGCGGGCCGCGGCATCGGCCGCGCCGAGGCGCTCGCGCTGGCGCGGGAGGGCTGCCGCGTCATCGTCAACGACGTCGGCGGGAGCGCGGCCGGCGAGGGGAAGGACACGACACCGGCCGAGGAGGTGGTCGCCGAGATCAAGAAGATGGGCGGCGAGGCGGTCCCCAACTTCGGCGATGTGACCTCGATGGCGGACGGCGAGGCGATCGTGAAGCAGGCGCTCGACACGTGGGGCCGGCTCGACATCCTCGTGAACAACGCGGGCATCCTGCGCGACCGGATCATCTTCAACATGACCGAAGCGGAGTGGGATGCGGTCATCGCGGTCCACCTGAAGGGGCACTTCACCATCACGAAGCACGCGGCGATGGTGTTCCGGCAGCAGCGTGGCGGCCGGATCGTGAACACGAGCTCGGAGAGCGGGCTGGGCAACCTCGGGCAGGCGAACTACGCGGCGGCGAAGGAAGGCATCGTCGGGCTGACGCGGACGCTGGCGCTCGACCTCGGCAAATACGGGGTGACGGCGAACGCGATCCGGCCGCGGGCGGCGACGCGGCTGACGCTGAGCCCGGAGATGGAGGCGGCCCGGGCGCGGCGGGCGCAGCTCGCGGCGCAGGGGCAGGAGCCGGCGACGCCTTCGACCTCGGCCGAGGAGGCGATTTCGCGGATTTCGTCGATGGCGCCGGAGCTGGTCGCGCCGCTCGTGGTGTACCTCTGCCTGCCGGAGGCGGCGAACGTGAACGGCCGCGACTTCATCGTCGGCGGCGATGAGATCAGCCTGATGAGCCTGCCCACGCGGGAGAAGACGATCTACAAGAAGGGCGGCTGGGACCTCGAGTCGCTGATCGAGGTGTTCCCGGGGACGCTGGGCGCGGGGCTGGTGAATCCGCGGCCGCCGGAGCAGGCGTAGCGTGGCCGGCCGGTTCGACGGCCGGGTCGCGTTCGTCACGGGAGCAGGGTCGGGCATCGGCGAGGCCGCGGCCCTGCGCTTCGCTGCCGAGGGCGCGGCGGTCGCCTGCGCGGACATCAACCGGGAGGGGGCCGAGCGCGTGGCGGCCGGCATCGCCGAGCACGGCGGGCGGGCGATCGCGATCCCGCTCGACGTGACCGACGAAGCGGCCTTCCGGGCGGCGCTCGACCGGACGGTGCGAGAGCTGGGCGGCCTCCATGTGGTCTTCAACAACGCGGGCATCGGCGGGCGTGGGCATTCGTGGGAGGCGACCATCGCGGTCAACCTGACCGGGGTGTACTACGGCTGCTTCCTCGGCTGCGCGAAGCTGGCCGAGCTGGGCGGCGGGGCCGTGGTGAACACGGCATCGGTGGCGGGGCTGAACGGGCTGGTAGGGCCGCCGCTGCCGGGCGCCGAGCGGTCGCCGGTGCTGCCGGGGGCGGGCGCGTACACGGCAGCGAAGCACGGGGTCGTGGGCCTGACGCGGCAGTTCGCGATCATCTACGGGCCGCGCGGCGTGCGGGTGAACGCCGTCGCGCCGGGCTACATCGTGACGCCGATGACCGAGGAGATCCGGAGCATGGAGACGGCCGAGGAGTTCCTCACGGGGCTCCACCCCATCGGCCGGCTGGGGCGGCCGGAAGAGGTCGCGGCGGCGGTCGCATTCCTCGCGAGCGACGATGCCTCGTTCGTGACGGGCGCAGTGCTGCCGGTCGACGGCGGCTACGACGCGCGCTGAGCGGGGCGGGGCCGGCGGCGAGGCGGCAGGGTAGAATCGGCGGCATGGTGCCGCGGCCGGGAGATTTCGAACCGTGGCTGAACCGGCTGCCCGGCTTCGGCGACGCCCGGGTGGCGTCGATTACGCCGGTGGACGGCGGGGCGTCGAACATCACCTGCCGGGTCGAGCTGCTCGGGAGCGGCCCGCGGACGGTCTGCCTGCGGCTCCAGCGCGAGCGGGGCATCTTCGAACCGTACGACGTCATCCGGGAGGGGCGGGTCATCGCGGCGCTGGCGGGGACGGCCGTGCCGGTGCCGCGGGTGCTGGGGATGGAGCCGGACCCGGCGGTGCTCGGCGCGCCGTTCATCGTGCTCGAATGGGTGGATGCGCCGCACATGGGGCTGGCGCCGGATGCCGACTTCGACGCCTTCACGCGGATGGTGGCGCGCATCCACGCGGTGGACTGGGAAGCGGCGGGGCTGGCGTTCCTCGGCGTGCCGGCGAGCCCCCGGGAGGCGCTGGAGGGCGAACTCGCGGCCATCGCGCGGCGGATGGAGGCGTTCGGCTGCGCCGGCGAGCCGATGCTGCGGGAGGGGCTGACGCAGCTGCGGGCAGCCGTGCCCGGCGATGGGCGGCTGGCGCTCTGCCAGGGCGACATCAACGTCTTCAACTACCTGTTCCGCGGCGGCGAGGTCGCCGCGGTTGTCGACTGGGAGCAGGCGAAGATTTCGGACCCGCGGATGGACATCGGGCAGCTGCTGGCGCTCTCCCACCTGAAGGGGGCGCCCTTCGGCCCGCCGGAGCGGATGCCGTTCGCGGTGCGGTACGCGGCGGCGAGCGGGCGCGACCCGGGCGATTTGCGCTGGTTCCGGGCGGCGTGGCTGTGGCAGCTGGGCGTCATCCACTACGGCTGGCGGCGGTTCGGCAACGGGAGCGAACCGTGGTACACGCTGGAGCGGGCGGGCGAGCTGCTGGAGATGGCGCTCGCCGAGCTGGCCTGATGCACTGGACGGCGCGGCTGGCGGCCTACCTCGCGGCGCAGCTCCCGGCGGCGGAGGCGGTGGAGGTGGCGAACCCGCGCGCGATGCCGGCCGGCGCGAGCAACGAGACCGTCGGGTTCGACCTGCGCGTCCGGGCCGACGGGTGCGCGTGGACGCTGCCGATGGTGCTCCGGCCGCAGCGGGAAGAAGGCATCCTCGCGCCGTACGACGTCGGGCGGCAGTTCCGCGTGCTGCGCGCGCTGGCGGCGACCGACGTGCCGGTGCCGGCGACGGCGTGGTTCGAACCGACCGGCGAGGTGCTGGGGACGCCGTTCTACGTGATGGCGCGGGTGCGCGGCGAGACGCTGCCGCTCTTCTGGTACGGCCGGTCGCCCCGGCTGGCGGCGGCTGCGGAGGCGCTGGCGCGCATCCACGCGGTCGACTGGCAGCGCGCCGGGCTCGGCTTCCTCGCCGAGGGCGCCGCCGACGACCCGCTGGCGGCGGAGCTCGGGCCGTGGCGGATGCGGGCGGAGCGGCTGCGCATCGGGCGGGCGCCGCTGCTCATCGCGCTCGGCGAATGGCTGCGGGCGAATCAGCCCGCGGACGCCCGGGTGGCCCTGCTCCACGGCGACCCGAACCCGGGCAACTACCTGTTCGACGGCGAGCGGGTCGTCGCGGTGGTCGACTGGGAGCTCGCGGGGCTGGGCGACCCGCGCTCGGACCTCGGCTTCTATGCGGCGCTGCAGACGGTGTTCGGCGGGATGGGCGGGCCGCGGGGCGAGACGCTGCTCTCGGAGGCGTACGCCGGGGTGACGGGGCAGCGGGTCGAGGCGCTCGAGTACTACGAAGCGCTCGGTCTCTACCGGATGGCGGTGGTGATGGCGGGTTGGGCGGGCCGCTTCGGCGCGCTCTCGACGGGGCACACGCTGGAGGTCATCGCGCGGCGGCTCGCGGTGCTGCTCGGCCCGCGATGGGCAGGGTGAACACGAACGTCGTGCCCTTGCCGAGTTCGCTCGTGGCCCAGATTTCGCCGCCGTGGGCGCGGACGATTTCGCGCGCGATGGCGAGGCCGAGGCCGTGGCCCTTGCGGCCGTCGTTCGATTCGCGGGTGTGCTTGCTGCGGTAGAAGCGCTCGAAGAGGTGGGGCAGATCCTCGGGCGCGATGCCGGGGCCGGTGTCGCTGACGGCGACCTGCAGCGTGCCGGGCTGGAGGTCGCGGCAGGCGACGCGGACGGTGCCGCGGGGCGGGGTGTAGCGCAGCGCGTTGTCGATGAGGTTGTTGAGCACCTGTTCGAGCCGTTCGAAGTCGCCGCGCACGCGGGCGGTGCCGGAGGGCGCGAATTCGAGCGTGACCTGCCGCTCTTCGGCGCGGAGGGAGAAGACGTCGGCGAGGTGGGCGAAGAGCTCGGCGAGGTCGACGTCGTCCTGCTCCATCGAGACCTGTCCGGATTCGATGCGGGAGAGGTCGAGGAGTTCCTGCACGAGGCGGAGGACGCGGCCGGATTCGTCGCTGATGATGCGGGCCGAGCGCTGGATGCCCTGGGGGTCATCGATGGTGCCGTCGAGGATGGCCTCGCTGAAGCCGCGGATGGAGGTGAGCGGGGTCTTCAGCTCGTGGGAGATGTTGGCGAGGAAGTCCCGCAGGGTTTGCTGGGAGCGCTGGACCTCTTCGGTCATGCGGTTGAAGTTCGCGGCGAGGTCGCGGACTTCGCGGGGGCCGGTGGCGGGGACGCGCTGGCGGTAGTTGCCGCGGGCGACGGAGCGGGCCGCGCGGGCGATGTTGCGGAGCGGCGAGGCGACGCTCTGGCTGAAGGCGAAGCCGAGGACGAGCGCGGCGGCGACGCCGATGAGGCCGGAGAAGAGGAGGCGGGGCATGAGGTCGCCGACGATTTCGCCGAGGCTGGCGGCCGGGCGGGCGACGACGATGGCGGCGGCGCCGGTTTCGGCCAGCGCCTGGAGGACTTCGGGCTCGAGGGCCATGGAAACGCAGAGGAGCGGCTCGCGGCCCGGCACCTCGAGGCGGCAGCGGCGGGGTTCGAGAGAGGCGGGCGTGCCGGGCACCGGCGGCGGCTGGCTCACCAGGTCGCGGACGACGGCGTCATCGAGGGCGAGGTCGGCGGGGGCGGAGGTGAGCCCCGGGATGACGCGGCCGCGGGCATCGACGAGGGCGAGGGCCGTCTCGGCCGAGACGCGGTTCGGCCGGCCGAGGAAGGAGCGAAGCGTGAGGAGGAGGTCGTTGGTGGTGGGGACGGGGTCGCCGGGGGCGGTTTCGAGCCGCGCCTGGAGCTCGGCGTTCGCCTGGGCGTTGATGAGGCGGCCGAGGTCTTCGAGGTTGCCGTAGGAGATGTCGTCGCGGTAGCCGCCGATCTGCAGGAAGAGGGAGAGGGCAGCGAGGAACAGCGTGACGGCGATGATGAAGAGGTAGGTGAAGAGGAGGCGGACCTGGAGGCTACCCATGGCGGCGGTGCGGGGCGGGGTGAGGCGGCCGGGTCATGGCGCTCCGGTCCCCCGGGGAGAGGATGGGCGACCGGGTCACTCAGGTTCGATCAGTTTGTAGCCGACGCCCCGGAGGGTCTCGATCTGGACGGTCGCGTTGACCAGTTTAGAGCGGAGGTGCTGGACGTGGACATCGACGGTGCGGGTTTCGCCGGCGAAGTCGTAGCCCCAGACGGAGCCGAGGAGCTGGTCGCGGGTGAGAGCGATGCCGGGGTTCTCGGCGAAGGCGACGAGGAGGTCGAACTCCTTCGTGCGGAGGTCGAGCAGCTGGCCGTCGACGCGGGCTTCGCGGCGGGCCTTGTCGACGGTGAGGTTGCCGACGGCGATGGTGTTCTGCGGTTTCCGGCCGCCTTCGACGCGGTGGAGGATGCGCTTGACGCGGGCGACGAGCTCGCGGGGGTTGAACGGCTTCGCCATGTAGTCGTCGGCGCCGAGTTCGAGGCCGACGATCTTGTCGATGTCGTCGCTGCGGGCGGTGAGCATGATGACGGGGACGTCGCTCTCGCGGCGGAGCTCGCGGAGGACTTCGAAGCCGTCGAGGCCTGGCATCATGACGTCGAGGACGACGAGGGCGGGCGGCGACTGGGCGAAGCGGGCGAGCGCATCGCGGCCGTCGGCGGCGTGCTCGACGGTGTAGCCCTCTTTTTCGAGGTAGAGGGCGTTGAGGTCGCGGATGTTGGCTTCGTCGTCGACCAGCAGGATTTTCTGGGCCATGGGCGCCTTTGGCCGGGGGGTGTGATTCGAGTATGCGCCGGGGGCCCGGAGCCTGCCACCCGGCGTTGGGACCGGGACGGGGGACTGGCGGGCTGCGGGCCCTCGGCGCCTGAGGGGCGGCAGGCGGGCGGGGCCGTCAGCCGCCCGCCACCGGGAGGTATGGTGCGGGGGCGCCGCGGCGGAATCCGCAGCGGGCTGCAAACGGCGTGTAAAACGTCGGCGCGGCGCGTTTCGCCGGCGCGGAGAGCGTTAAACCGGGGTTAAAGGTGCGGGGTGAGCATGCCGGGCGAAGCACCAACCATACTGACTTCAGGGGAGATACGTGATGCTTCGAACCAAGAGGGGAGGGAAGTGGGCGCTCATCTTCGGCGCGCTCGTTTCTCTCATCGCGGTCGTCGCCGTGGCGTGCGGCGGCGACGATGACGATTCGGCGACGCCGACGACGGCGCCGGGCGGCGCAACCTCGGCGGCTTCGCCGGCCGCGACGCCGACGAAGTCGGCAGCCGACAAGCTGAAGGACTGGTACGCGAGCCTGAGCGGCGAAGTCCGCGTGGACGGCTCCTCGACGGTGTTCCCGATTTCGCAGGCCGTCGCCGAGGAGTTCAGCAAGGTCGCGAAGGGCGTGCGCTCGAACGTGGCGCTCTCCGGCACGGGCGGCGGCTTCGAGAAGTTCTGCCGCAAGGAGATCCAGGTCGCTGACGCCTCGCGGCCGATCAACCAGAAGGAGAAGGACGCCTGCGCGGCGAACGGCATCGCGGAATCGGACCTGGTGGAGATCCAGGTGGCGATCGACGCGCTGACCGTGGTGGTGAACCCGCAGAACACGTGGGCGACCTGCATGACGCCGGCGCAGCTGCAGAAGGCCTTCCAGGCCGACCAGGGCGGCACGCCGATCAAGTGGAGCGACCTCGACCCGAAGTGGCCGAACGAAACCATCCAGTTCTTCTTCCCGGGCGCGGACTCCGGCACGTTCGACTACTTCAAGGAGGCGATCAAGCTCCGCGGCGAGAAGAACAACGAGCCGGCGCATCGGGCGACCGGTCCGAACGCGACGGCTTCGGAAGATGACAACGTCCTCGTCCGCGGCGTCGAGGGCAACAAGAACGCGATCGGCTACTTCGGCTTCGCGTACTACCTGAACGAAGGGAAGAAGCTGAAGGCCGTGGCGATCGACGGCGGTAACGGCTGCGTCGAGCCGACGTTCGAGAATGCCCTGGCCGGGAAGTACAAGCCGCTGAGCCGGCCGCTCTTCATCTACACGACGAAGCAGCTGCTCACCGAGCGGAAGGACGTCCTCGGCTTCGTGAAGTTCTACGTGGACAACATGGAAGAGCTCGCTGCCGAAGTTGGTTACGTGAGCCTGCCGAAGGACCTGCTGGCGAAGCAGCAGGAGAAGGTGAACGCCTTCCTGCCGGCGGAAGTGAAGTAGTGCATCGTGGGCCCGGCGGCGAAACGGCCGGGTGTGCGGCAGGGGCCCGGGTGGGCCCCTGCCGCAGTGTCTTTCCGGGGAAGACGATGTGCGGTCCCTGGGCGAAGATGACGATGATGCCGGCGCGGGCCGGCGGTTCGTGAGGCGAGGCAAATGCAGGAAAGCATGCCGATTCCCGGGACGAGGACGCAGCTGCGGGGCGCCGACCTCGAGCGAGTGATGCGGAAGCGATGGAGCAAGGCGCCGTTCGAGCGGCTGATCGTGCTCTCACTCTGGCTGTGCGGCACGGTATCGATGGTCACGACCATCCTCATCGTGCTGACGCTGGCGGAGGAGACGCGGGCGTTCTTCATGGAAGTCCCGCTGAAGGACTTCATCTTCGATACGAAGTGGACGCCGCAGTTCGAGCCGACCCACTTCGGCATCTGGCCGCTGGTGTTCGGCACGCTCAACGTGCTCCTCTGGTCGATGCTGATGGCGCTGCCGCTGGGGTTGGCGGCAGCGATTTACCTGAGCGAGTACGCGCACCCGAACACGCGGCGCATCCTGAAGCCGATGCTGGAGGCGCTCGCCGGCGTGCCGACCGTCGTCTACGCGTTCTTCGCGCTGACCGTGGTGACGCAGGACATCCTGCGGCCGATTCTCGGGCAGGACCGGGTGCCGATTTTCAACGCGCTCAGCGCGAGCATCGTGATGGCGGTGATGATCCTGCCGACCATCGCTTCGGTCTCTGAGGATGCGATGTCGAACGTGCCGCGCGACCTGCGGGAGGGGGCGTACGGGCTGGGAGCGACCCGGCTGGAGGTCGCGTTCCGGGTGGTCTTCCCGGCGGCGCTCGGCGGCATCATCGCGGCGGTGCTGCTGGCGGTGGCCCGGGTCATCGGCGAGACGATGATCGTGGCCGTGGCGGCCGGCTCGACGCCGCAGATCACGCTGAACCCGCTGAACAGCGTGCAGACCATGACGGGCTACATGCTGGCGATCGGGTTGGGCGACTCCGCCCGTGGGACGGTGGACTACACGTCGATCTTCGCGGTGGGCTCGACGCTCTTCGTGTTCACCTTCTGCGCGAACGTCGCCGCGAGCATCATCGTGAAGAAGTTCAAGGAGCAGTACGAATGAGCGCTGCGAGCGAGGCGGGAACGCCGTTCACCCTGAAGGCGACGGGGCGCGTTGCGCGGCGGCAGCGGCTCTCGCGGATGTCGCGCTGGGTGCTCTTCTCGGCGACGATGCTGGCCGTCTTCGTGCTGGTGTATCTGCTCCAGGACGTGGTTCGGCTCGGCTGGGAGCGGCTGACGTGGGATTTCCTGACGTCGTACCCCTCGCGGCGGCCGCTGGAGGCGGGGCTGCGGTCGTCGCTGCTGGGCTGGTTCTGGCTGATGGGCGCAGTCATCGTGATGGCCGTGCCGCTGGCGATCGGGTCGGCGCTGTTCATCGAGGAGTTCGCGCCGCGGAACTGGTTCACCGAGCTGGTGCGGCTGAACATTTCGAACCTGGCCGGCGTGCCGAGCATCATCTACGGCATCCTCGGGCTGGCGGTGTTCGTGCGCGGGTTCGACCTCTGGGGGATCACGATCTTCCCGAAGCTGGGGCCGACGATCCTCGCCGGCGCCTTGACGCTGACGCTGATGATTCTGCCGATGACGATCATCGCCTCGGTGGAGGCGATCCGGCAGGTGCCGCCGAGCATCCGGGACGGTTCGCTGGCGCTGGGCGCCACGCAGTGGCAGACGGTGTGGCATCACATCCTGCCGGGGGCGATCCCGGGCATCATGACCGGCGTCATCCTCGCGATTGCCCGCGCGGCCGGCGAAACGGCGGCGCTCATCATGATCGGGGCGTTCGCGTTCATCGCGTTCGACAATACGAGCCTGATGCAGAGCTTCACGACGGTGCCCATCCAGATTTACAACTGGACGACGCTGCCGCAGGAAGCGTTCAGGGTTAACGCAGCAGCGGGCATCATCGTGCTCATGACGCTCGTCGTGGGCCTCAACCTGATCGCGGTGGTCATCCGCGAAAAGTTCCGGCGCTCGTGGTAGGGCCGGGGAAGGAGTTTTCGAGATGAGCAACAGCGTGGACCTCCGGCCGGCAGCAACGGGCCAGCGGGCAGCAGAAGGGACGCTCGAGCGACCGCAGGCGCAGGCGCAGCCCGGCGCCATCGTGGAGCCGGAGGGCGAGATTGCGATCGCCATCGAGAACCTGAGCCTCTGGTACGGGCCGAAGCAGGCGCTCACGAACGTGACGATGAAGATCCCGGCGCGGAAAGTGACGGCGCTCATCGGGCCTTCGGGCTGCGGGAAGAGCACGCTGCTCCGCTGCATCAACCGGATGAACGACCTCATCCCGACGGTCCGCATCCAGGGCAGCCTCTACTACCACGGGGTGAACCTGTACGGGGCGGACATCGACCCGGTCGAGGTGCGGCGGCGGATCGGGATGGTCTTCCAGAAGCCGAACCCGTTCCCGAAGTCGATCTACGACAACGTGGCGTTCGGCGCGCGGGTGAACGGGTTCAAGGGGAACCTGGACCAGCTGGTGGAGCAGTCGCTCCGGCGCGCGGCGCTCTGGGACGAGGTGAAGGACAACCTGAAGAAGAGCGGCCTGGCGCTCTCCGGCGGGCAGCAGCAGCGGCTCTGCATCGCGCGGGCGATTGCGAACCAGCCGGACGTCATCCTCATGGACGAGCCCTGCTCGGCGCTGGACCCGATCGCGACGCTGAAGATCGAGGACCTGATGCGGGAGCTCGTGAAGGACTACACGATCATCATCGTGACGCACAACATGCAGCAGGCGGCCCGCGTCTCCGACTACACGGCGTTCATGCTCACCGACGAGCAGGTGACGGGGCAGCTGGTAGAATACGGGCCCACTGAGGAACTCTTTACGACGCCGAAAGATCGGCGGACCGAGGACTACATCAGCGGCCGCTTCGGCTAAAGCGTCAGCAAGGGGGCGCGGGGATGACACGGGACCTGTTCAACGCGGAGCTGCGGCAGCTGCAGGACGACGTCCTGACGCTGGGCTCGATGGCAGAAAAGGCGATCCTCGACGCCCTCGAATCGATGCGCGACGGCGACGTCGAATGGTCCCGCCGGATCATCGAAGACGACCAGCGGATCAACAAGAAGCGGTTCGAAATCGAGGACCGGACGATCTTCGTCATCGCCTCGCAGCAGCCGATGGCGACGGACCTCCGCGCGCTCGCGAGCATCCTGTACATCATCACGGACCTCGAGCGGATCGCCGACCACGCGGAGGGCATCGCCCGGATCAACACGATGATGGAGCCGGAGCCGCTGCCCCGGCGGCTCGGGTATATCCCGGCGATGGCGGACCGCGCGGTCGCGATGCTGCGCGATTCGCTGAAGGCGTACATCGAGATGGACGTCGACGCGGCGGTGCAGATCTGTAACGCCGACGACGAGGTGGACCGGCTGCAGGACAGCGTCTACGACGACTGCATCCAGCAGATGGTGGCGAACCCGGCGACCATCCAGCGGAATACCTACCTGCTCTGGACGGCGCACAACATCGAACGGATCGCGGACCGGTGTACGAACATCTGCGAACGGGTGGTGTACACGGTCACCGGGCACATGGACGAGCTGAACGTCTCGCGGTACTGACGAGCCCGGGGCGTGAATGGCGCCAAGCGGCCCCGGGCTGATAGGATGAAGGCGCGCCATGGCGGGCGTAGCGTAGTGGTTAACGCGTCTGATTGTGGCTCAGAAGATCGTGGGTTCGAATCCCACCGCTCGCCCCATCACTTTCCCCAACGTCCCCGCTTCCATCATCGGCCCCCGGGCATGCTGCCGTGACCGGGGCTGAGCGCCTGCTGCGGCCGTCGCTCGAGGAGGCGCTGGCGGCCTACCGCGCGCAGGTGCTCGCGAATCGCGCGTACATCGATGCGCTCGAAGGCGAGCGTCCGCCGGGGCACGACTACTGGGCGACCCGCGCCCCGGGCTTCCGCCCGGGCCGGGCGCCGCTCCCGGAGCTTGGGCCGCTGCTCGAGCTGGCACAGCCGGGCGACACGTGGCTGGACATCGGCGCGGGCGGCGGACGGTTCGCCGTGCCGCTGGCGGAGCACGCCGCGAAGGTGGTGGCTATCGAACCATCGCCTTCCATGCGGGCGCAGCTGGCGGAGGCGGCCCGGGAGGCGGGGAGGGAGAACATCGAGATCGTCGACCTGACGTGGCCGCCGGCGGACGGCGCCGGTGCGCCGGAAGGCGACATTGCGCTGGCGGCGAACGTGCTCTACGCCATCGACGACGTCGGCGGGTTCCTCGCGGCGATGGAGCGGCAGACGCGGCGGACCTGCGCCGTGGTGGCCTTCGACCGGGCGCCGAACACGCCGCTGCCGGGACTCTGGCGCGACCTCTGGGGCAGCGAGTTCCGGGAGCTGCCGGCGCTGCGGGAGATCGTCGCGGTGCTGCTGGCGATGGGGCGCCGGGTGCGGGTCGCGCCGCTGCCGCCGACACCGCTTGAGCCGAAGCCCGTGGACGCCATCGCGAACGAGTACGCGTGGATGTACCACGTGCGCCCCGGCATCGCCGACTACGAGGCGAAGCTGGCGAGATTCCGCGAGCTGGTGGCGAAGCACTGCGGCGCGGGCGGCGGGCTCGCGGTGCCGCCGCTGGTGCGGCGGTACTCGTCGGTCATTTCGTGGCCGGTGGAGCGCTGACGGGCGGCCGCACCGCTTCGACCTGAGACGACGGGGCCGCAGCCTCTCCCACTGGCTGCGGCCCCTGCGCGTTCGGACGACCGGCGGGGTCAGTTGGTGCCGTCTCTGGCGAGCTGGGGAAGGAAGCGGACATAGCGGTCCTGGCCGCCGCCGGGGTAGAAGCCGGAGGCGACGGTGTAGTCACCGCCGGCGGAGCGGCCGGTGAGCGGCTGGCCGATGGCGGCGCGGACCTCGTAGTCGCCGGCGGCGGAGCGGCCGCCGCCGGAGGTGGTGCGCCACCAGAGTTCGTAGCTGCCGCCGGAGACCTGGCCGAGGACGGCGGCGATGGTGGCCCCGCCAGCAAAGGCGGCGGCAGCGAGGGCGACCGCGCGGCGGGTTCGGCGGCTCATTTCGTGATGACCAGGACGTTGAAGGTCGCGCCCGGCGGGAAGTCAGCCCCGTTCATGCTGCGAATCGTCCACCTCCCCGCAACGCCGGTGCATGGCGCTGTCGAATCCAGGCGGTAGTCGACTCGCACCGCAACCGGGTCGGTTGGCAGCGAGCCCATGAACTGAGGAGTCACGAAGACGAGCGCGTCGGGGTTGTCGTCGAGCAGTGGGTGGGTCAGCACGGTGATCGCATCGGACCCAGCACAGGTGTTCTTGCTCGTCCCGCTGGTCACGACGTTGTGGACGAAGGCGATGTCGTTCGAGACCTTGAGGGCGCCGTCGAGTTCGAGCGCGACCGGACCGACGAAGGCGCCGGCCGTGCCCTGAGTCGCGAAGCCGCGCACGCCGACGCCGTTCGCTGCGGTCGCCTCGCCCTGGACGCCGGCGCCGCCGCCGGCGTTGACGCCGAGGACCGCCGGGTACTCGGCGGGGTCGGTCGTGGTCCGGTTGGCGGCGATGGCGATGCCGGTGCCGGCCTGGTTCACGGTGATGAGGCCCGACGGGGTGGAGGGCGCGCCGGCGGTGTTGCCGCTAACGGCGAGCGGGACCTTCAGGCTTCCGGCGCTGGCGGCGAAGAGGGCGTAGGGCGCGGGGCTGACCGGCTGGCGCGGCGAGAGGACCGTGAAGGCGCCCGTCGAGCTGCCCGGCCGAACCGCAATCTCCATCCAGCGGGCATCGCCCTGGAAGACGGAGGCGCCGAAATCGAGGTCGACGGTGAAGAGGCCGTTGGTCACCTGGACATCGTCGCGGGTGACGGTGGAGCCGACCTGGGCGCCGCCGGATTCGGCGTCGTAGAGGATGAAGCGGAGGTCGTAGCTGCCGTTGGCAGGGCTGCCGCCGTCGGTGAGGCGGCCCTGGTAGGTGAAGCTCGTGGTGAGGGCGGTAGCGAATTCGACCCGGGAGCCGCCGGGGCCGTCATCGCCGAGGACGGTCGCGATCGGGACGAGGGCGGCGGCGCCGAGCAGGGCGGCTGCGGCGGCCAGGACGCGGTTCCGCTGCACGGGAACCTCCTCGGGGAGAAATCCCGGCGATTATAGATCATCAGATCAAGCGCGTGAGCAAACTGCGGGCAAACGCGGTGTTAACAGGCGCCGATTGACCGTTCCGGGGGCCGGGCGTACGTTCGCGTTCGTGCGCACACCCGCGTGCCTCGAACCTCCGCAACGCAGGACTCTTCCGTGGCCGATGATGTGGCTGTCCGGGAGCTTTTCGATGATGCACGCGCGCTTGCGGCGAGCGGCGAGTGGGCGAAACTCGTTGCGCTCGTAACCTCTCTCCACCCTGCTGACCTGGCGGAACTGGTCCTCGAGCTCCCCGAAGAGGAGCGCGTCGCGCTGCTCGACCACCTCCCGACCGACGTGGTCGCGGAGCTGTTCGAGTACGTCGAAGACGATGACCTGCGCGAGCTGATCAAGAGCGTTGGCGTCAAAGACCTCCCGGCGGTGCTCGAGGAAGCGGAGGACGACGTCGCCGCCGACGTCATCCAGCAGCTGGAGCCGGAGGAGCAGGCGGAGACGCTGGCGCAGATGGACCGCGGCGAAGAGGTCGCGGAGCTGCTCCAGTACGGCGACGAATCGGCGGGCGGCATCATGTCGCGCGGGTTCGTCGCGCTGAACGAGAACATCTCGGTGCAGCAGGCGATCGACTACCTGCGCGTGCTGCGGCCGCCTTCGGAGCGGGCCTACTACCTGTACGTGGTCGATAACGACCGGGTGCTGCAGGGCGTCGTCTCGATTCGCGACCTGCTGGTGTCGTCGCCGAAGACGCTGCTCAAGGAGATCACGCAGCGGGACGTCCACGCCGTGACGACGGACGCGGACCAGGAAGAGGCGGCGCGCATCCTGCAGAAGTACAACCTGCTGGCGGTGCCGGTGGTCGATGCCGAGGGGCGGCTCGAGGGCGTGATGACGGCGGACGACCTCATCGACGTCCTGCAGGAAGAGGCGACCGAGGATATGTACCGGATGGTCGGCCTCGACGAAGCGGAAACGGTGCTCTCACCGGTGTGGCGGTCGGTGCGGCGGCGGGTGCCATGGCTGCTGGTGAACCTCGCGACGGCGTTCCTCGCGGCGCTGGTGGTGCGGCCGTTCGAAGACACGATTTCGCGCGCGGCGGCGCTGGCGGTGTTCATGCCGGTCATCGCCGGGCACGCGGGCAATACCGGCACGCAGGCCGTGACGCTCGTCGTGCGCGGCATGGCCCTTGGCGATGTGAAAGTCTCGGATTGGCTCCTCGTGCTCCGGAAGGAGCTGGCGTTCGGCCTCATCCATGGGGTGCTGGCCGGCTCGCTGACGGCAGGTATGGCACTGCTGCTTTCGATGAACCCGTGGCTCGGAGCCGTCGTGTTCACCGCCCTGATGGCGAATGTGATGATCGGCGGGATCATGGGCGCGATCATCCCGCTGACCATCAAACGGCTCGGCGGCGACCCGGCGGTGGCCAGCTCGATCTGGCTGACCACGTTCACGGACGTCATGGGCTTCCTCATGCTGCTGGGCCTTGGGACGATCCTGATCAACCGGCTGTCGTAGCGGCTTTCCGGGCCTGTTCGAACAGATGCACGGCGCGGTCCCGGGCGGCCGCGTGGTCGACGATCGGCGCCGGGTAGTCGCGGCCGATGACGCAGCCGGCAGCCTGCTGGACTTGCAGGGGCATCGTCCACGGTTCGTGGAGGTAGCGGTCCGGGACGCGGCACAGCTCGGGGAGCCAGCGGCGGAGGTAGACGCCTTCGGGGTCGAACTTCTTCGCCTGGAGCACGGGGTTGAAGATGCGGAAGTAGGGCTGGGCATCGGTGCCGACGGAGGCCGCCCACTGCCAGCCGCCGTCGTTGTTCGCGACGTCACCGTCGACGAGGTGGCGCATGAAGTGGGTTTCGCCGAGGCGCCAGTCGAGGAGGAGGTCCTTGGCGAGGAAGGAGGCGGCGACCATGCGGGCGCGGTTGTGCATGTAGCCGGTGGCGGCGAGTTCGCGCATGGCGGCATCGACGAGGGGGTAGCCGGTGCGGCCGGCGGCCCAGGCGTCGAACGCGGCCGGGTCGTCGCGCCAGGGGATGGCGGCGTAGGCCTGCTGGAACGGTTCGCGCAAAACGCGGGGGTGGTGCCAGAGGATGTGGTGGTAGAACTCCCGCCAGGCGACCTCGGCGACGAACTTCGCGGTGTCGCAGGGGAGGGCCCGGGCGCGGGTCACGATTTCGAGCGGCGAAAGGAGGCCGAAGCGGAGGTCCTGGCTGAGGCGCGAGGTGCCGGCGAGGTCGAGGCGGTCGCGCGTCTCGGCATAGGCGCAGACCGGGGCGGCGAGGAACCGTTCGAGGCGGGCGCGGGCCGCGGATTCGCCGGCGGGCAGGAGGGCATCGACGGGGCGCGGCAGCCCGAGCGCTTCGAGCGCGGGGAGCGCGCCGGGGTCGGGATGGGCGGCCGCCGGGATGGCGGCGGGGGCGGGCAGCGGGGCGCGGAGCGGGAGCGCGCTCCACGCGCGGTAGAACGGCGTGAACACGGTCAGCGGCTGGCCGGCGGCGCCGCGGACGTCCTCCGGCTCGTGGACGAGCGTGCCGCGGCGGGCGTGGAAGGCGATGCCGCAGGCGGTGAGCGCGCGGGCGACGGCAGCGTCGCGCCGGCGGGCGTAGGGCGAGTAATCGCGCGAGACGAAGACGGCGCTCGCGCCGACGTCGCGGGCAAAGCGCGGCACCTCGTCGGCCGGGCGGCCGATGCGGACGTGGAGGCGGGCACCACGCGCGCGGAGGGCGGCATCGAGCTCGCGCAGCGAAGCGAGGAGGAAGGCCGTGCGGTTGGCCGAGGCCCAGCGCCCCCGGACGAGCGCCGGGTCGAGGACGAAGAGGGGGGCGACCGGGCCGGCCTCGATGGCCGCTGCGAGCGCCGGGTGGTCGTGCAGGCGGAGGTCGCGGCGGAACCAGAGGACGCTCGTCATTCCGCCGCAGTGTGGCAGGCGCGGGCGAACGGCCGCAGTGATCGCGCCCGCATGGCGGTTGCGTCGTTCACCGGAACGCGGGCACCCTGTGGCCCATGAAGTACGTCGGGCTCGATGAAGCGGTCGGCGTCGTGCAGCACGGCGACCGGGTGTACGTGCATGGCGGGGTCTGCACGCCGCGGGTGCTGGTCGAAGGGCTCGTGGCCATCCGGCAGGACTTGCGGGACGTGGAGATCGTGCACCTCCACACCGATGCGCCGGCGCCGTATGCGGAGCCGGGGATGGAGGAGCGGTTCCGGCACAACGCGCTCTTCATCGGGCCGAACGTGCGGCGGGCGGTGCAGGAGGGGCGTGCCGACTACACGCCGATCTTCCTCTCCGATATCCCGCGGCAGTTCGAAGCCGGGGGCGCGCTGCCGCTCGATGTCGCGTTCATCCAGGTGAGCCCGCCGGACCGGGAGGGGCGCTGCACCCTCGGGGTTTCGGTCGATTGCGCGATGGCGGCGGCGATCCACGCGCGGACCGTGGTGGCGCAGGTGAACCGGAGGATGCCGCGGACGTTCGGGCACAGCCTCGACGCGAGCTTCATCGACCTCGCGATCGAGGTGGACGAGCCGCTGCCGCAGGTGGTGCTGGAGGAGCCGGGCCCGGAGGCGATGGACATCGGCCGGCACGTGGCCGCGCTCGTGGCGGACGGCTCGACGCTGCAGATGGGCATCGGGACGATTCCGAGCGCGGTGCTGCGGCAGCTCACGAACCACCGCGACCTCGGGGTGCACACGGAGATGTTCACGCAGGCGCTGCTGCCGCTCATCCGGAGCGGGGTGGTGAACGGCGCGCGGAAGACGCGGGACCGGGGGAAGGTCGTCTCGGCGTTCGCGGTCGGGAACCAGGAGCTGTACGACTTCGTGGACTGGAACCCGGAGGTGGAGTTCCACCCGGTGGACTACACGAACGACGTCGACGTGATCGCGTCGCAGGAGCGGATGGTGGCGATCAACTCGGCGCTGAGCGTGGACCTGACGGGGCAGGTCGTCGCGGATTCGATCGGGCCGCGCTTCTACAGCGGGATCGGCGGGCAGGTGGACTTCATCCGGGGCGCGGCGCGGTCGAAGGACGGCGTGCCGATCATCGCGCTGCCCTCGACGGCGAAGGGCGGGGAGATTTCGCGCATCTGCCCGGAGCTGGCGCCGGCGAGCGGGGTGGTGACGACGCGGGGCGACGTCCACTGGGTGGTGACGGAGTACGGGGCGCGGAACCTGCACGGGCGGACGATCCGGGAGCGGGCGCGGATGCTCATCGAGATCGCGCACCCGAAATTCCGCGAGGAGCTGGCGCGCCGGGCGACGGAGCTCGGCTACCTGGGCCGGCACGAGCACATCGACGGGCTCTGACGGGCGGCCTCAGGGCGGCGGGTCGCCGACGGGCCGCGGGGGCGCGCCGCGGAGCGCGGCGATCAGGTCGGCGGCCTCCTGCGGCGTGATGCGGCCCTGCTCGAGGAGCTGGAGGACGCGGAGCTCTTCGCTCTCGCGGCGGCGATTGGAGGAGCGGGCGGCGGCGGCGCGGGGCGGCGGCGGAGGCGGCTCGCCGGCCGGCGCGCGGTAGCGGACCGCGGCTTCGCCGATGCCGCTGTTCACCTTGATGAGCGCGGGCGCGCCGGGGATGGACGGGACATCGACCGGGGCCTTGCCGAGCCCCGATGTGGCGCGGATTTCCACCTCGGCGCCGGGCGGGAGTCGGACTTCGGCGCGGCCGAGGCCGACATCGACCCGGTAGACGCCGGGACGGACCGCGGCGAGGTCGAGGGTGATATCGCCCGTGCCGGAGTGGGCGGAGGCGGTGCCGTCGTGGGAGAGGATGGAGATCTTGCCGGCGCCGACGCTGACATCGAGGTCGGCGCGGAGCTGGACGGCGGTGACGGCGCCGGCGCCCGTGCTGATGCGGATGGATTCGGCGGCGAGGCCGGCGGCTTCGATTTCGCCGTAGTTGTTGGCGATACGGAGGAAGCGGAAGCCGTCGGCCGGAAGGCGGACGAGCGCGGCGGCGCCCTGCCGGCCGCGGAAGAGCCAGCCGCGGGGGATTTTGACCTGGATGCGGAGGGTTTCACCGGCGCGCTCGACCTCGACCTGCGGGGGCGACTTGGCGGCGGCGGCGACGGCCGGGGTTTCGCCGGGCGCGCAGGTGTGCACCGAGAGGCGGCCGGCGGTGCAATCGATTTCGACGCCCCGGACGCCCTCGAAGGAGGGGAGGGGAAGCTCGACGCGGGCGGGGGGCTCTTCGGGCGGCGGGGGCGATTTCCCGCGGGCAGCCTGACGCTCGCGGCGGGCCTCTTCGCGCATACGGCGGGCCTCGGCCTTCAGCCGCGCGGCCTCGGCGCGGGCTTCGCGGCGGAGGCGGTCGGCCTCCTCGCGGGCGCGGCGCGCCTCTTCGAGCAGCCGGTCGGCATCGCGGGGGGTGTCAGCCATCGCGGAGGGCCAGGGCGCGGAGCTGTTCGGCCGCCTCGGCGGCGGTCAGCCGGCCGGCGGCGAGGTCGTCGAGGATGGCCTGGCGGCGTTCGGCGTCGCGGGGGTCTTCGCCGGTTTCGAAGCCGAGTGCGACGAGGACGTCGTTGAGCCGGGCGACGACGGTCGGGTAGGAGATGCCCAGCTCCTCTTCGACGTCTTTGATTTTGCCGCGGGCGCGGAGGAACGTTTCGACGAAGGCGAGCTGCTCGCGGTTGAGGCGGGCGAGGGGGCCGGCATCGAAGTGGCCGTCGACGCCGGTGCCGCACTCAGGGCATTCGAGGCGCCGGATGGTCATGGGGCTGTCGCAGCTGGGGCAGGCGCCGATGAGGCGGGCCATAGGCGGTGGTGCTCCGGTCAGTGGGCGCTGCGCTGCCCGCGGGGGAGCAGGTCGGGGAGCTCCCGGGGGCTGCCGGCTGCCCAGGCATCGAGGGCGGCGGCGAGCCGGCGGAGCGCGCCAGCGCTGGCGCTGATCATAGCCGGGAGCGGGCCGGGGCGCCCGTACCGCCAGCGGCGGGCGGCGGCGCGGCGGCTGGCGACGTAGTGGTCGGCGTAGGCGGCGACGAAGTGGTGGTTGAGCTCGAACATCGGACTCCTCGGGAGCAGCGGCTCCGTGAGCATCTTCCATCGCCATGTCCGGAAAGTCAATATGATTCTTGAGATTTTCAAAGACTCTGTTGACTTGTTTGAGCTTCATCGAGAAGGCGCCGGGCGAACGGGCCGCGCGGGCACGCAGCGCGGCGGGCCCCGGGCGCCAGTGCGCGGCTTGCGAAACCAGGGGGCAGGTGGTCAGGCGAGGGCGGCGAGGAGGTCGGCGGGCAGGCCGGATACCCCGGCGGCGGCGAAGCGGAGCGGGCGGCCGGCGTACTCAGCCGCGAGGGCGCCGGGCAGCGCCGCGAGGGCGGCATCGACGACCGCAGCGGAGGCGCCGGCCGGGGCCGGGTGCCGGGCGATGAGGACGGCGCCGCCGCCCCGCCGCTCGAGGAGGGGGATGGCGGCGCGCGCAGCGGCCAGGACGGCGGCGAGCTGCCGGCGGGTGAGGGGCAGCCACTCATCGAGCGACCATTCGTCGAACGCGATGGCAGGGAGCGGGCCGGGGTCGATGAGGCAGGCGGCGAGCGGGCCGAAGCGGTCCTCGAGCTCGGCGAGGAAGGCCTCGGCGGCGGCCGGCTCGGCGGCGTCGATGACGCGGTGGAGGTGGTCGGCGCCGAGCACCCAGAGTTCGTTGGCGATGCTGGCGGTGGCGAACTCCTGCTGCTGGAGGTTCGCGAGCGTGGCAAGGCCGATGGGCCGGCCGGCCTCGGCGAGCGCGAGGGCCGCGGCGCGGAGGGGTTCGCCGCCCGGGCCGAAGAGCGCGACGGGGCCGGCGCTCACCGGAGGGCCACCAGCAGCATGGGCAGGACGAGCGCGATCACCACGATGATGGCGATGCCGAGGGCGACGGTGTTCCAGTCGCGCGTGCGGAGCTGGCCGCTGTAGTACTTCTGCTCCCACGAGCCGTCCAGCAGGTCGCGGTCGCGTTCATCGGGGCCAAGGTCGCGGTCGTCGTCCGGGTCGCGGCCGAGGGGGATGCGGTCGTCGTCGTCGGGCTGCACGGGCTCATGGTAGCGCAGGGGCGGCGCGGGGTCAGACGAGGCGGCCGTGCTCGTCGCGGATTTCGGGGCCGTCGACGCGTGCGCGGCCGTCGCCGAACTTCGCATCGCGCCAGTGGAGCGCGGCCTTCAGGCCCTGCTCGGCGGCGATGCGGCCGAATTCGCGGACGGAGGGCGCGAGGTGGGCGCGGGCGTCGTTCTCCGCGCCGAGCCGCTGCATGGTCCGGGCGCCCATCAGTTCGAGCGCGAGGTTGACGATGCGCTTGTTGGCCGAGAGGAGCTCGGCGTCGATCATCGCCATGCGGTCGACGAGGCCTTCGACCTCCTGCTGGAGGAGGCTGGCGGGGACGGCCTTGAGGACGAGGCCGATTTTCGCGGCCTCGGCGCCGGTGATGGTGTCGCCGGTGAGGAAGAGGCGCTTCGCCCACTGGGGGCCGCAGTGGTAGACCCACATCTGGTTGGGGAGCGACCCCATGGCGCGGGCGGGCGGGAAGCCGATCGTGGCATCCTCGGCGGCGATGACGATGTCGCAGAGGAAGGCGATGTCGGTGCCCCCCGCGAGGCAGTAGCCGTGGACCTGGGCGACGACGGGCTTGTGCATATCGAAGATGGCCATGCGGAGCCGCTGGGCGCGTTCGAGCTGCCAGGCGTCGTCGTCGAAGGTGCGGGCGCCGCGGTAGACGGCGGTGTAGTGGTCGCCCTCGGGGGCGGGGCGGCGGTTGCCGAGCGGCGTGAGGTCGTAGCCGGCGGAGAAGGCGCGGCCGGCGCCGCGGATGATGACGGCGTGGACGCGGGTGTCGTTATCGGCTTCCCAGAGGGCGTCGTGCAGCTCCTGCTGGAGTTCGAGGCTGAGGGCGTTGAGCTTTTCGGGGCGGTTGAGCGTGATGCGGGCGCGGCCGCGCTCGACCTCGTAGAGGATGGTGCGGTAGTCGTTCATGGTGCTGCCTCCGTGGCGGCAGTATAGCCGCGGCGGAGGGGGCGGGCGGGGCCGGGACCCCGCCCGCAGGCCGCGATTCGCCGGGCGTCAGATGGTGATGCCGTAGATGCGGTTCGCCTCGGCCTTCAATTCGCGGCGGAAGTCCGGGTGGGCGACGGAGATGAGCTCGGCCATGCGCTCGCGCAAGGATTTGCCGCGGAGCTTCGCGATCCCCTGTTCGGTGACGACGTAGTCGACGAAGCCGCGGTGGACGGTGACGACGGTGCCGGGCGCGTGGCCGGCGACGATGCGGGTGTGGCGGGTATCGCCGACGAGCGTGCTGGAGGGGAGGACGATGACGGAGCCGCCGGCTGCGGTGGAGGCGCCGATGGCGAAGACCGCCTGGCCGCCGGTGCCGGAGTAGACGAGCGGCCCCTGCGTCTCGGAGGAGACGTTGCCGGTGAGGTCGACCGCGAGGGCGTTGTTGACGGCGATGAAGTTCTCGATCTGCAGCAGAAGGCGGAGGTCGTCGGTATGGGTGAAGTCGTACAGCTCGTAGGTCGGGTTGCCGTTGATGCGGGCGAGGTCTTCGGGCGGGACCTGGCCGAGGGCGCTGGCGACGACCTTGCCGACGTGGTGGGGCTTGTGCTTGCCGGTGATGACGCCCTTTTCGACGAGGTCGGGGATGCCGCCGGGGAGCAGTTCGGTGTGGACGCCGAGGTCGTGCTTCTCTTCGAGGAAGACGGGGAGGGCGGCGGAAACGTCGCCGATGCCGAACTGGAGGGTGGCGCCGTCGTAGACGATTTCGTTCGCGACGAGCGTGCAGATGACGTTGGCGGCGAGTTCCGTTTCTTCGGTGCGCGGCGGGATGGGGGCCTGCGCGGGGGGCAGGGTGTATTCGCAGACGCGGGCGAAGCGGTCGATGTGGATGCGGTTGCCGCCGCCGGTGCGGATGAAGTTCTCGTGGATTTCGCCCACGAGGGTGGTGGCGATGGAGGAGACGGTGGGGCCGAAGAAGACGCCGGAGCCGAAGGAGCACCAGCCGTCCTCATCCGGCGGGGAGATCGGGATGAGGGCGACGTCGAGGTGGTCGAGCCCGGGCGGCATCTTCCCTTCGCGGAACTGGGAGACGGGCACGTATTCGATGCGGCCTTCGCGGGCGGCCTTCCGGTCGAAGGGGCTGCAGTAGCCGGTGATGACCTTCCAGTGGGCGAGGACTTCGGGCCGGTCCCAGTTGAAGGGGGAGAGGAAGTTGACGATGGTGACGTCCTTCACCTGGCCGGCGCGGGCGGCGAGGGCGGCGCAGAGCTGGGGCGGGACGGAGGTCCAGCCGCCGGTCCAGACCCAGTCGCCGTCCTTCACGAGGGCGACAGCTTCTTCGGGGGAGACGAGCTTCGACGCGACGATATCGCGCCAGTTCGGCGCCGTAGGCTTCACCGGATGTGACCTCCGCAGCGATTTGGGCGGAGATGATACCGGAGGTCAGCGAATCCTTGCTAAGCGTTCAGCCAGCGGCGGCGAGGGAGCCGTCGTGCCAGCCGGGGACGAATTTGCGCCAGGCTTCTTCGCTTTCGAGGTAGGGGAAGAAGGTGTGGTAGATGCTGACGCGCGGCTGGGCGGGTTCGCGGAGGAGAGCCATGCGGGCTTCCTGCGGGGTGCGGCCGGCTTTGCGGTGGTTGCAGGCGCGGCAGGCGGCGACGAGGTTTTCCCAGGTGTGCGGGCCGCCCCGGTGGCGGGGGATGACGTGGTCGAGGGTGAGGTCGCGCGTCTGGCGGCCGCAGTAGACGCACTGCCAGCCGTCGCGCTGGAAGATTTCGCGGCGGCTGAGGCGGAGCTTCGGCCGCGGCCGGCGGACCATGTGGACGAGGCGGATGACGGAGGGCAGGGCGAGCGTGGCGCGGGCGGTGTGGAGGACGGTGCGGGCGGATTCGATGACTTCAGCCTTACCGCGGAGGACGAGGACGATGGCGCGCCGCACGGAGCACACGTTGAGCGGCTCGTAGTTCTGGTTCAGGACCAGGACGGCGATGCCATCTATCCCCATCGAGGAGCCCCCGGCCTGCCTTTGCGGGATCGTAGCAAAGCGCGCGATCGCTCAGCAATTGCGGGGTGTTAACCGGGGATGACGTGCTTATGTCGTGACGACGCGGTGGACGTCGACGCCGGCCTCGGTGTCGAGTCGGATGTGGAGCGGGTTGCCGGGCTCGAAGTCATCCGAGAGCGGGATGGCGACCTCGGTCCACTCGCCGGCGGGGGCATCGAAGCGGGTGGCGCCGAGGAGGACGAGGTTGCCGCCGTTGTCGTGCCAGGCCTGGGCTTCGCCGCGGCCGTTCGCGAGCGTGACGACGGCGCGGGAGCGCGGCTCGCGGGCGAGGAGGTAGATGTCGCCGACCTGTCCGGAGCGGCGGTACTCGCGGCCGCCGGGGCCGCGCTGGAGGTCGCCCCAGCCCATCGCGATGTGCGGCACGTCGTTGATGCCGAAGGTGACATCCGGGTCGCGCGGGGCCATGTAAAAGGCGAGGTGGCCCATATCGAAGAGGCCCGGGGGGAAGTACCAGCGGAAGGGGGCGTCGGTCTTCCGGGCGCGGACGAAGAGGTGGTAGCGGTAGCGGCCCTTCGTGAACCGGCTGACGACGTCGTTCATCAGCCAGCGGAAGATGCGGCGGTTGCGGCTCGCCGGCGGGTAGATGTCGATATCGGCGGCGCGCTCGACGGTGTAGCCGCAGCCTTCGAGCAGGCCGGTGAGCTCGGCGAGGGTGTACTCGCGGCTGTGGCGCGAGCCCTTGAGCGGGGCGCCGAGGTGGTACGGGTCGTAGATGTTGCGGCCGGCGAGGAAGTTCGCGATCGAGTCGGCCCGGGAGGCGTTCGGCGTCGAAATCACGAGCGCGCCGCCGGGCTTGAGGACGCGGTGGATTTCCGCGAGGGTGTGGACCGGGTTTTCGGTCAGGTGTTCGATGACCTCGCACCAGGTGACGAGGTCGAAGGTGGCATCGGGGTAGGGGAAGGTGTCGGCCTCGGCGTTGAAGCAGGTGCAGACGAAGTCGTAGGTTTCGCCGAACTCGGGGCTTTCGAGCGTCTGCCGGATTTCGGGCCGGCCGTCGGCGGCGTAGCCGGTAAGCGAGAGGTCGTAGTTGCGGAAGCGCTGGAGGAGGAGGGTGATGTGGAAGGGCGGGCTGCCGAGTTCGAGCGCCTTGCCGCGCTCTTTCGGATTCGGCACGAAGCGGAGCACCTGCCGCCAGAGCGGCAGGCCGCCGTTGACGAGGATGTGGTGGACCTCTTCGTTGCGGAAGGGCCAGCGGAAGCTGAGCAGGTAGCGCTTGAGCGACTCCGGGTCGCGCTCGGAAACCGGCGGCGGCTGCATGGAATCTGCATTCTGCCGGAACGGAGCCGCGGCGTCCAAGGGAGGGTAGGCTGTGGGGCATGGAGCCTGCGAGGGCGCTGCGCCGGATCGCCTTCCTGCTGGAGCGGGAGAACGCCCCGGAGTTCCGGGTGCGGGCCTTCCGGCGGGCGGCGGCGATCGTCGATGAGCTGGGCCCGGGGGAGGTCGCGCGGCGCGCCGCGGAGGGGCGGCTCGAGGAGGTGAAGGGCATCGGCGCGGTGACGGCGCGGGTCATCGCCGAGGCCGTGCGGGGCGAGGTGCCGGCCTACCTCGCGCAGCTGGAGGCGGAGCAGGCGGCGGCGTGGGGGCCGGGGCACGGCGGCGCGCTCCGGGCGCTCCTGCGGGGCGACTGCCACGTCCACTCCAACTGGTCGGACGGCGGCAGCCCGATCCGGGAGATGGCGGAGACGGCGCGGGAGCTCGGGCACGAGTACATCGTGCTGACCGACCATTCGCCGCGGCTCCGGGTGGCGAACGGCCTCTCGGCGGAGCGGCTGCGGGCGCAGCTGGAGGCCGTGGCAGAGCTGAACCGGGAGCTGGCGCCGTTCCGCATCCTGACCGGGATCGAGGTGGACATCCTCGATGACGGGCGGCTCGACCAGGAGGAGGAGCTGCTCGCGCAGCTCGACGTGGTGGTCGGCAGCGTGCACAGCAAGCTGCGGATGCCGGCCGAGGAGATGACGCCGCGGATGCTGGCGGCGGTCGAACACCCGCACCTCGACATCCTCGGGCACTGCACGGGGCGGTACGTGCTGGGGAAGACGCGGCCGGAGTCGGCCTTCGATGCGGAGACAGTCTTCGCAGCGTGCGCGCGGCTCGGGAAGGCGGTGGAGGTCAACTCCCGGGTGGAGCGGCTGGACCCGCCGATGCCGCTGCTGCGGCTGGCGGCCGAGCTCGGCTGCCTGTTCGCGATCGATTCGGACGCGCACGCGCCGGGGCAGCTGGACTGGCTCTCGCACGGGACGGCGCGGGCGGAGGCGGCGGGGGTGCCGCCGGCGCGGGTGGTGAACACGTGGCCGGCGGAGGCGCTGCTGGCGTGGGCGCGCGGGCATGCGCAGGTCGGCCGGTAAAGACCCGGAGATGGTGTCATCGAAGGCATCTTTTTCGGTGCCGGCGGGCGCGAAATCATCGAAGCATGACGCCCCAATCCCCGGAGCCGGCCGCCGCAGTTCTCCGGGCTGGCCGGTGGGTGCGGGTTGTCGCCTGGGTCATCGTGATCGCGGCGGCGGCAGTCTTCGCCTGGGCGAACCGGCGCGACATCCCGGATGCGTGGCACGCGGCGCGGACGGCGAATCCCTGGTGGCTGCTGGCCGGGCTGGGGTGGACAGCGCTCTACCTGGTCGGGCAGGCCGGGATGTACGCGGGCGCGTGGCGGGCGGTAGGGCTGCAGGGCAGCATGCGGGAGCTGCTGCAGCCTTCGCTGGCGGGGGGCGCGCTGAACATCGTCTCGAAGTCGGCGGGCATGGGCGGACTCGCGGTCTTCCTCGCGCGGGCGAAGCGGGTCGGCGAGCCGGCGGGGCTGGTGACCACCGCCTACACCGGCGTGGTGGTCATCGCCCATGCGACGTTCACGCTGACGCTGGCGGTCGTGTTCGTCGTCATGTGGGTGGACGGCCACGTGACGCGGCTGGAGCTGCTGGCGGGCGCGATCTTCGGGGTGTACGTCATCGCGCAGGTGGCGGTGCTGGCGGGCGCGCTCTGGAGCCGGGCGGCGGTCCGGCGGGTCTACCGGACGGCGGGGGTGGCGGCGCACGTCGGCCGGCGGCTGCTCGGGCGGGAGCACGGGGCGTTCGTCCCGAACGACGAAGCGGCGGATGAGCTGTTCGAGGCGGTATCGGCGCTGCGGCGCGCGCCGGGGCGGCTGGCGGGTGCGTTGGCGTGGGGCATGGCGGTCGAACTCGCAGGGGCCGGGCTGCTGTGGAGCGTGCTGCAGGCGCTCGGCGAGCCGGCGAGCCCCGTGGTGGCGCTTTCGGGCTACGCGATGACGGTGCTGTTTTCGACCGTCGGCGTGCTGCCGGGCGGGCTCGGCTTCGCGGAGGCGTCGCTGGGCGCGATGCTGCGGAGCTACGGCGTGAGCCTCCCGGGCACGGCAGCGGCCGTCGTGCTCTTCCGCATCGGCGAGGCGTGGATACCGCTGGCGGCAGGACTGGTGGCCTTGCGGCTTTCCGGGCGCGAGCGGCGCGACGCTGCCGCGCCGGCATTCATCGAGGAGGGTGAGGGTTCGTGACGCGGACAGGCATCCCGGGGCAGCGGCGGCGGCGCATCGCCGCGGGCGTCGTGGCGGCGAACGCGCTGCTCGGCTTCGTGCTGGTGATGGTCCACCACCCGCCGATCCAGGTCGGGCCGCTCCACCGGGCGTTCCCGGTGGAGGCGGTGATCACGTCGCGGTTCCTGCTCGTGCTGGCTTCGCTGGCGCAGGCGGGCACGGTGCGCGGCCTGCTGCGCGGCAAGCGGCAGGCGTGGCTCATCGCGACGGTAGCGGCGCTGGCGGCGATCGCGTGCTTCCAGGTGAAGCGCGCCGACCTCGTCGGCATCGCGGCCTCGGCGGCGACGGCCGCGCTGCTCATCGCGTGGGCGCCGCTCTTCCCCGCGCGGAGCGACCCCGCGATGGCGCGCCGGGGCATCGCCTGGTTCGTGCTGGGGACGGCCGGGGCGTTCGTCTACGCGCTGGCCGGGCTGTGGTGGCTGGACCGGCATTTCCGCGGGACCGAATCGCTCATCGCGATCGCCGAGGATGCGGTGCGGCTCGTGCTCATCGTGCCGGAGGCGAACGCCGAGCCCGTCGGGCGGCACGGGCGGTGGTTCCTCGATTCGGTCCGGCTCTTCATGGGGGCGAGCCTCGCGGTGGGGACGTGGCACGCGCTTTCGCCGGTGCGCTACCACCTGACGGAGGAGCAGCGGGAGCTGCACCGCGTGCGGGAGATCCTGGAGAAGTGGGCAACGTCGTCGCTGGCGTACTTCCACCTGATGCCGGACAAGTCGCACTTCTTCGCGAGCGAGGGCGAGGCGTTCCTCGGCTACCGCGTCTCGCGCGGGGTCGCCGTGGTGCTCGGCGGCCCGATCGGGGAGCCGGAGGCGTGCCGGGCCGTGGTGCGGGAGTTCATCGAGTTTTGCGACCTGAACGGCTGGGGCTTCTGCTTCCACCAGTGCGCGCCGGGGGAGGTCGAGCTGCTGCAGTCGCTCGGCCTCAAGGCCCTGAAGATCGGCGAGGACGCGGTCATCCGGCTGCCGGGGTTCAGCCTCTCGGGCAAGTCGTTCAAGCACATCCGGGCGACGGTGAACCGGATGGAGCGCGAGGGGTACGAGGTGGTGGAGCTGCCGCAGCCGATCGACGACGCGACGATGGCCGAGCTGCGGGAAGTCTCGGACGCGTGGCTGGCGGACGGCCACCACCGGGAGCGGCAGTTCACGCTCGGCTGGTTCGATGAGGACTACCTGCGCGAGACGCGGGTGCTGGCGGTGCGCGCGCCCTCGGGCCGGATCGAGGCGTTCGCGAACGTCCTGCCGTCGTTCCAGTCGAAGGAGGCGAACTTCGACCTGATGCGGCGGCGGCCGGATTCGCCGAACGGCACGATGGACTACCTCTTCGTGCGGATGGCGGAGCAGTTCCGGGACGCCGGGATGGAGGGGCTCAACCTCGGCTTCGCGCCGCTGGCGAACATCGAAGAGACTGGCGTGAAAGGGCGCGTCCTCAACTGGCTGTACGAGTACGGCGGCCGGCTGTTCAACTTCCAGGGGCTGCGCGCGTTCAAAGACAAGTGGGATCCGGCCTGGGAGCCGCGCTACCTCGTCTACCGGAGCGAAGCGGACCTGCCCGGCATCGCACTGGCGGTGGCGCTGGTCGGCGAGAAGGCGAGCCCGGTCCGGCTGCCGTGGGCGAAGCGCGAGCTGCCGGAGCTCCCGGCGGCGTGATGCGGCGGGGGCAGGCTGCGGCGGCGGCCGGGATGCTGGCGCTCGTGCTCGCGCCGCAGGTCGCGAGCCAGTTCCGGCCCGGCCTGCATGCGTGGCTGATCGACCACTGGGCGCTGACGTGGGACCTCGCCTGGCGGGAGCCGTGGCGCGTCGTGCTCTCGCCGCTCGTGCAGCCGCGGCCCGGGCTGGTGGGGACGGAGTGGCTGTTCGCGCTGGCCGTCGTGCCGGCGTTCGCTGTGCTCTGGCCGGCGCGGCTGATGCCGCTCGGCTTCTGGGGTGCGGATGCGGCGGGAACGTGGCCGACGCTGCTCGGCCTGCGGGTCGCGGCGGAGTGGAGCAGCCACGCGGCGCGGCTGCTGGGCGACCCCGACGCCGGCTCTTCGGCGGGGCTGTTCGGGCTGGCACTGATGGCAGCCTGGCGGCTGCAGCGGACGCCGGCCGCGGGCGTGGTGGCGGGGATCGTCATCTTCGCGGCGGGGCGGCTGGCCATCTTCCACCGCGTGTTCGATATCGAGCACGCGCTGGCGGTGGGCACGGTGACGCTGCTGCTGTGGCTGACCCAGGGGCCGCCGGGGCGAGCACGCGCCCGCGCGGCGGAGACGGCTCCCTAGGCGGGCTTCCGGGCGCGGACGGCGTACATCTGGGGAATCGCCGGGACGTCCGCCGGCAGGTAGAAGCGGCGCCCCTCGCGCATTTCGGCGCGCTCGAAGAAGCGGCAGCCGTTGGCGTACTCGTACTCGCGGAAGACTTCGAGGACGAGGCCGGCGTCGATGAGCGCCATGATGACGTCGCTGGTGCCGTGGGCGAACTCGGCGCCCTGGTGGGGGTTCTGGAAGCCGGTGACGCCCGGTTCGAAGCCCCACGGCACGAGGGCTTCGCCGGAGGCGCCGACGTAGTCGCTGACGCCCGGGCCGATGAACGGCTCCTGGTCGCGGTAGGGCCAGGTCAGGCGGAGCTGGTCGTCGTACATCGAGGCGACGGGGTGGAATTCGACGAGGACGAAGGCCCCGCCGGGCGCGAGGACGCCGGCGATGCCGCGCCCCCAGGCGGCGAGGTCCGAGAGCCAGCAGACGGCGCCGTAGGAGGCGAAGACGAGGTCGTACCGTTCGCCGCGGGCGGCGGCCTCTTCGAACCAGTCGTAGATGTCGGCGTGGACGAAGCGGGCCCGAATGCCGGTCTCGGCAGCAAGCCGCCCGGCGAAGGCGATCGCCTCATCGGAAATGTCGACGCCGGTGACGTCGGCGCCGAGCCGGGCGAGCGAGAGCGTATCCTGGCCGGCGTTGCACTGGAGGTGGACGAGGCGCTTGCCTTCGAGCGGGCCGAGGAGGTCGAGCTCCTCAGGGAAGAGGGTGGAGCCGCCGGCGCGGAAGAAGGCGGCCTGGTCGCCCTTGTGGCTGTTGTGGGCGCGGGTCGCCTCGTTCCAGCTGCGGCGGTTCAGTTCGTGGAGGTCGCGCCGGGGTCCGGGCATGGTTCGAGTGTAGCCGGGCACGCGAGCAGCGCCTACGCGGCGCCGGCCGTCGGCTCTTCGGCGTCGGGTTCAATGATGGCGAACGACCAGCCGAAGGCGGTGTAGCGGGTGAGCAGGTTCTCTGCGATGGCGCGGACGAGCTGGCTCACGGTTTCGGGGAGTTCCGGCTGGCGGCCGGGCCGGAGGACGTGGGCGCGGCCGCAGAGTTCGCGGCCGTTCAGCCAGCAGCGGACGGCCGGGGCCGCCTCGGCATTGCGGACCCAGTTCGACCGGGGGCGGAACGTGCCGACGATGATGCAGCCATCGACGAGGGAGGCGAGGAGCGGCGTGCGGTAGAGGCGGCCGGAGCGGCGGCCGGCGGTTTCGAGGCCGACGAGGCCGACGGGCACGAGGCAGGGGCCGCCGAGGCCGGCGCGGACGGCTGGCTCGACGAAGGCGTTGAGGGCGCGGAAGAAGTCGCGCTCGAAACCGGCAGGGTCCACGGCCTCAGCCTCCCCGGGCGGCCCGTTCGAGGAGCTCGGCGGCGAGCTGGCGGCCGAGGCCGGCAGCGGTCTCCGCCGGGCCGCCCATCTTCGAGCGGATGATACGGCCGCCGGGGGCGATGAGCGCGTGGAGCTTGAGTGTCGACCCGAAGTGCTCGGCATAGGCAGCGGCAGGGTAGCTGCAGCCGCCTTCGATGGCGGCGAGAAAGGCGCGTTCGGCCGTGACGGCGAGGCGGACCTGCGGGTCATCGATGCGGGCGAGGAGCTGGCGGACGCCTTCGTCGGCGGCGCGGCATTCGACGGCGAGGGCGCCCTGGCCCGGCGCGGGGAGCATCTCCTCGAAGCCGAAGACCTCGGCGGCCTCCGCCTCGAGGCCGAGGCGGCGGAGGCCGGCGAGGGCCACGACGGCGGCGTCGTACTCGCCGTCCCGGACCTTCCGGAGGCGCGTTTCGACGTTGCCGCGGATGGGGCGGACCTGGAGGTCGGGGCGGATTTCGCGGAGCTGGGCTTCGCGGCGCGGCGAGCCGGTGCCGACGACGGCGCCGGGCGGCAGGGCGCGGAGCGGCTGGCCCGCGCGGGAGACGAGGGCGTCGCGGGGGTCTTCGCGGAGGGGGACGGCGGCGATGACGAGCCCCTCCGGCCGGCGGGTCGGGAGGTCTTTGAGCGAGTGGACGGCGACGTCGACGTCGCCGCGCTGGAGGGCCTCCTGAATGGCGGTCGTGAACCAGCCGGGCCGCTCGCCCTCGGCGAGAGGCGTCGACTGGTCGCGGTCGCCGGCGGTGGCGATGGTGACGAGCTCGACCCGGGTGCCGGGGGCGACGGCCTCGAGGCGGCCGGCGACGAGGCGGGCCTGGGCGAGGGCGAGCTGGCTGCCGCGGGTGCCGAGGCGGAGGACGGTCATGCCGGGAGCGCCTCGCGGAGCGCCTCGGCGGCAGCGCGGACGGTCGCGTCGATTTCGGGTTCGTTGTGGGCGAGCGAGACGAACCAGGTCTCGAACTGGGAGGGCGGGATGAGGATGCCGCGCTGGCGCATCGCGCGGTGGAAGCCGGCGAAGGCGGCGGTGTCGGCCTCCCGCGCCTCGGCGTAGTCGCGCGGGGGTACGGGCCGGAAGAAGAGGCTGAGCATCGAGCCGAAGCGGACGACGGAGGCCGGGGCCTCGGCGCGCTTGATGGCGGTGAGGAGCCCGTTTTCGAGGTGGCGCGCGACCTGGTCGAGGCGCTGGTAGGCGGCCGGGGTGAGCGCTTCGAGAGCCGCGAGCCCGGCGGCCATGACGGCGGGGTTCGCGCTGAAGGTGCCGGCCTGGTAGACCGGGCCCTCGGGCGCGAGCAGGCCGAGGAGCTCCGCACGGCCGCCGACGGCGCCGACCGGGAGGCCGCCGCCGATGATTTTGCCGAGCGTGACGAGGTCGGCAGCGGGCAGCACGCCCGAGAGGCCGCGCCGCAGGCGGAAGCCGGTGATGATTTCGTCGGCGATGAGGAGCGCGCCGTGGGCGCGGGGGAGGGACTGGAGCGTTTCGAGGAACTCCGGGTCGGGGGCGAGGATGCCGACGTTGGCGGGGATGCTTTCGACGATGACGGCCGCGGTCTCGGCGCCGCGGGCTTCGAACCAGCGCATCAGGGCGGCCGGGTCGTTGTACGGGAGGACGGCGGTGAGGCCGGCGACCGCCTGCGGGACGCCGGCGGAGTCGCTCATGCCGAGGGTGGCGACGCCGCTCCCGGCTTTGACGAGGAGGCCGTCGCTGTGGCCGTGGTAGCAGCCGTCGAACTTCACGATGAGGTCGCGGCCGGTGGCGGCGCGGGCGATGCGGATGGCCGTCATCGTGGCTTCGGTGCCGGAGTTGAGGAAGCGGAGCCGTTCGAGGCCCGTCGCGTCGCGGATGGCTTCGGCGAGGGCGACTTCGCGCGGGCCGAGGGCGCCGAAGGCGAGGCCCTCCGCCGCGGCCGCGGCGATCGCGCCGGTCACCGCGGGCGGGGCATGGCCGAGGATGGCCGGGCCGAAGCCGCCGACGAAGTCGATGTAGCGGTTCCCCTCGGCGTCGAAGACGAACGGCCCCTGCCCGCGGGCGATGGGCACGGGGTCGCCGCCGACGGAGCGGTAGGAGCGGACGGGGCTGTTGACGCCGCCCGGGAAAAGGCCGAGGGCGGCGTCGCGGATGGACTGGTTGGTCATGGGGAAGCTCCAGGGCGGACCGGTTCGAGCAGCGCGGCGAGGACAGCCTCGCGGACCTCGTTGCCCGGTGTTTCGAAGTCGGCGAAGGGGACGGACGGGTCGACCGGCGCGGGGGTTGGGGGCTCGGCTTCCCAGGCGGCGGCTTCGCGGGCGAGGGCGACGAGCACGCTGCACGGCTCGGGGCAGGGGATGGAGGCGGGAGTTGGAAGTAGGGAGCCGGGAGACGGGAGTTGAGGAGCCGTCAGCGGCCAGGCGGGGGTGCGGACGCAGCGGCCGCAGAGCACCTCGCGGATGACCGTGCGGCCGCGTTCGGAAAGCTGGCGCGCGCTCTCGTAGCGGCCGGACTGGCGGCCGAGCACCTCATCCAGCGGGACGATGCGGAGCGCGCCGGCTGCGGCCTGCGCGCGGTGGACGGCCGCGAGGGGGTACACGGCCTCGACGACCTCCTCCGCGGCGATGCGGCCGTCGAGGGGGACGCACCAGCCGCCGGGAAGGCCGCGCGCGCCGGGGAGCGGCCGGTAGCGGCCGGCCGCATCGAACCGCACGCAGCGGCGGATGGCGTCGGCGTCCGGCGGGAGTTCGCAGGCGGGGTCGCCGGGGCCGCAGACGCGGCCGGGTTCGATGCGCAGCTCGCCGAGGAAGGCGGGAAGCGGGAGGCGGGAAGCGGGAACCGTGCGACGGGAACCGGGAGACGGGAGGCGGGAAGCGGGAGCGGGGAAGCGGTCGAGGGCTTCGCGGGCGAGGTCGGTGACGACGGCAGCGAGCGCGGGGTGGGTGCCGACGGGCGGGGTGTAGTGGACGACGCGGCCGCCGCGGCGGGTCTCGGGGCCATCGAGCGCGAGGTCGGCAGGGATGGTTTCGCCGACGTGCCAGCCTTCGGCGATGAAGAGCGGGACGACGAAGAGGCGGGGCGCGCGGAAGCGGTCGAGCATGGTGAGCATGCCCGGCTCCTGGTCGATGAAGGCGACGCCGCACTCGGCGAAGCAGCCGCGCTGGGCGACGAGGCCGGCCATCGCGTAGACGTTCTTCTCGGATTCGGAGTCGCGGCGGGTGCCGTGGCCGAGGACGACGAGGGCGTCGTCCGGGCCGGCGCCGGCTTCGCGGGCGCGTTCGATGATGACGTCGGCGAGGCGCGGGTGGGTGCCGACGGGTGGGGTGCAGCGGATGCGCTGGCTGCCGCGGACGGTCAGGGGGCCGTCGAGCCGCATCTCGCGGGGGACGACCGTGCGGGTGAAGTAGCCGGTGGAGATGAAGATCGGAACGACGACGACGTCCGGGTCGTCGACGGCGTCGAGGGCGCGGGCGAGTGAGGGCTCCTCTTTCCAGAGGGCGACGGAGACAGCGTCGAACTCGCCCCCCGCGCGGAGAGCGGCGGCGAGGCGGTGGAAGGGCTCGCTGGAGTCGGCGTTGAGGTGGGAGCCGTGGCCGGCGAGGACGAGGTGGGTCATGCGCCGGCCTCCGGCTTGCGGGCGGCGAGCCGCGCCTGGCGGGCCTCGCGGGCCCCGGCGACGTCGGCGGCGCGGCCGGGGCCGAGCGCCTCGGCGACCGCGTCGCGGAGGCGGGCAGCGAGGGCCGGGTCGGCGCCGGAAGTGGAGACGGCGGCGAGGAGGTCGCCGTCGCGGTAGTGGGCCGGGAAGCTGGTGGTGCTCTCGGCGCGGGCATCGGCGACGAGGACGGGGATGTGGCGGGCGCGGGCAGCTTCGCCGACGGCGCGGTTGACTTCGCGGTCGTTCGTACAGGCGAGGACGAGCGCCCAGGGCCGGGCATCGACGTCGACGGGGACGAAGGCGCGGGGGATGGCGGTCACGCCGGGGAGCGCTGCGATCTCCCCGGCGATCACGGGCGCGACGACGACGACCTGGAAGCCGCCTTCGGCGAGGACGCGGACCTTCCGGGCGGCGACCGCGCCGCCGCCGACGACGAGCACCGGCCCGGCCGACGGGAGGAGTTCGATGAGGATGCTCACGCCAGGGCCTCCAGGACAGCGGCGGCGAGGGATGGCAGGGAGGGCTCAGCGGCCTCGGCGTCGAGCCGGCCGAAGCAGGCGCGGACGGCTGCCGACGTGGCAGGGCCGATGCTGACGAGGCGCACCGACGGCGGCAGCTCGGCCTCGCCGAGCGCCGCGCGGAGGAAGCGGGCGGTGGATGCAGAAGTGAAGGTGACGGCATCCGCGGCCTGGACCCGTGCGAGCGTCTCCGGCGCGAGCGCCTCGGGCACGGTGTCGTAAGCGTCGGCGCGTTCGACGTGCGCGCCGCGCTGGCGGAGGGCATCCTCGAGGTCGGGCCCAGCGAGCGAGGAGATGGGGAGGTAGACGCGGGCCCCGGCGACGCGCGGGAGCTGGGCGGCGAGGCTGGCGGAGGTCGCGCGCGAGGGGAGGAAATCGGCGCGGATGCCGCGGGCGCGGAGGGCCTCGGCGGTGGCTTCGCCGACGGCGGCGATGGCGGTGCCGCCGAAGGCGCGCGCGTCGCGGCCGGCGGCCTCGAGGGCGGCGAACATCGCCGCCACGGCGTTCTGGCTGGTGAAGATGACCCAGTCCCAGCGGCTGGCCGCGCGCTCGTCGGCGATGAGGCGCTCGGGGTGGAGCTCGATGCGGATGGCGGGGGCTTCGACCACGGCGGCGCCGAGCGCGCGGAGCGCCTCGCTCAGCTGCGAGGCCTGGCTGCGGGAGCGGGTGACGACGACCGTCCTGCCCGCGAGGGGGCCGAAGCGGCCCGGCCCGAGCCGCTCGGCGAGGGCCGCGACGGGGCCGACGACGGTGATGAGCGGCGTCGGGAGGCCAGCCGCGGCCTCGGCGATGCCGGCGAGCGGGGCGGTGACGGCCTGTTGCGTCGGCAGGGTGCCGTTCGCGATCGAAGCGGCTGGCGTGGCCGGGTCCCAGCCGGCGGCGAGCAGGCGCTCGACGAGGACGGGGAGAGCGGCGGCGCCCATGAGGATGACGAGGGTGCCGGCGGCTGACGGCCCGGGGAGGTCGGCCGGCGCCTCGCCGGTGTGTTCGGAGCCGGTCAGGACGGTGAAGCGGGTCGCGAGGCCGCGGTGGGTGACGGGGATGCCGGCCGCGGCCGGGACGGCGACGGCCGAAGTGACGCCGGGCACGACGGTGAAGGGGAGGCCAGCCTCGCGCAGGGCGAGCGCCTCTTCGCCGCCGCGGCCGAACACGTAGGGGTCACCCCCCTTGAGGCGGACGACGCGGCGGCCGGCGGCCGTGAGGTCGACCAGCAGGCGGGTGATCTCCTCCTGCGGCATCGCGTGGGCGCCGGCGCGCTTGCCGACCGGGATGAGCTCGGCGCCGGGCCGGGCGAAGCGCAGCAGTTCCGGCCCGACCAGGGCATCGTAGAGGACGGCATCGGCCTGCTGGAGCGCTTCGCGGCCGGCGAGCGTGAGGAGCCCCGGGTCGCCAGGGCCGGCGCCGACGAGCCAGGCGTGGCCGGTGGTGTTCGGCATGTCGTTCATTGTGGCACGGCGTGGGCGGTCGGGCTGGCCGCTCAGGGCTGGAAGATGCCTTCGGGCGGCGTCTTCAGACAGGTGAACATCGGCGTATCGCGCTGGGTGTAGAGCGAGGCCTCGGTGAAGCGGAGCCGGCCGACGAGGTCGACGAACTCCTGCGGGTAGTCGGAATCGAACGCGACGACGAACTCCTGGTCGTCGATACCGTAGCTGTAGCTGGTGTTGAGGCGGACGCCCTTGAACGGGCCGGAGACGTGGATGTGCTCGTCCATCATGCCCTGCCGGGCGTGGGGGCTGAGCGCGTACCAGGCGCGCGTCTTGACGAAGGGGTAGACGAAGAGGAACTGGCCTTCGCCGGGGAGGAGCTCGATGCCGTGGCCGGAACCCTCGATGCGGTTGACGTACTGCGAGCGCTTCTGGAGGGAGAGGAAGCTGTAGGCGGGGGTGAGCCAGCCGGCCATCCGGGTGGCGTTGAGGTCGCGCTGCATCTCGTTGAAGCGGCGGACGTCGTTCGCGATGCGCCAGAGCATGAAGTCGCAATCGGCGCGGAGGCCTTCGAGGGTGTAAGTGCGGAGGATGAGGTCATCGCGGGCGGCCCAGCGCTGGAGCACCTCGACGTACTCGCGGTGCAGGGCGCAGCGCTCGTCCGGGGGGAGGCGGCGGAAGGCGGGGTCGATGCGGAAGAAGGCGTAGTTGAGGAACTGGCGGGGTGCGCGGTCGGCCTCCTTGAGGCTGACGCGGCCGGAGGGGTCGAGCTCGACCATCGGGCCGCGGGGGCGGGCAGGGGGCTGGGGCCGGGCTTCAGGTTCGCTGCTCATGCGGGGGCTCCTTCGGGTTCGGGATAGCCGGCAGCGCGGCGGCGCTGGACGGCGTCGTACTCGGCATCGGTCAGCGGCGGGGCGTCGCAGGCGGCGGCGAACTCGCGCAGGCCGGCTTCGTCGTAGATGTTCGGGATCACGGCGCCGATGGAGGGTTCGCGGAGGATGAACTGGATGGCGGCCTGGCCGAGCGTCCGGCCCTCGCGCGCGAGGAAGCTGAGCGTGCCGGCGCGGCGGATGCCTTCCTCCCAGAGCGCGCGCTTCTCCGGGGTATCGATCCGCCAGCGGCGGTGGTCGCCGGGCGGGAACTCGGTCGCGCGGGTGGCAGTGCCGTCGAGCAGGCCGGAGGCGTGCGGGACGCGGGCGAGGGTGCCGACCCCGCAGGCGCGCGCCGCGGGGAAGATCGCCTCGCCGAGCTCCTGTTCGAGGATGTTGTAGATGATCTGCGCCGGCATGCCGCGGCGGACGGCGGCGATGCCTTCTTCGGCCTGCCGGAGGTCGAAGGCGGGGCCGAGGGCGACGCCGTACGCGCGGATGAGACCCTCCCGGCGGACGTCTTCGAGCGCGGCGAGGAGGTCGTCCCGCTGGATGGCGTCGATGCGCGGGTTGTGGAGCTGGTAGTAGTCGATCCAGTCCGTGCCGAGGCGGCGGAGGGAAGCCTCGAGCGAGCGGCGCATGTGAGCGGGCGACCAGTCGTGGGGGCGCTCCTGCTGGTTGGGCCGCGGCGGGACGGAGAGGTCGTAGCCGAACTTGGTGGCGATGACGATGTCGCCCCGGCGGCTGCCGAGCGCCTCGGAGAGGATGGTCTCGGCAGCGCCGTCGGCGTAGGTGTTGCCGGTATCGAAGAACGTGATGCCGAGGTCGAAGGCGAGGCGGAGGAGGCGGATGCCTTCCGCGCGGTCGGTGACGCCCCACCACGTGGTGCCGACGGTCCAGACGCCGAAACCGACGGCGGAGAGGGTGAGAGGCGTGCCGTGGAGGGGGCGGTACTGCATGGTCAGGGCTCCTCGCGCATGGTGTCGGGGTCGATGCCGCGCTGGCGGCAGAAGGCGTCGTAGGCGGCGGGCAGGATTTCGGAAGGCTTGATTTCGGAGCGGCCGCCCCAGAACTGGGTGGTGTAGCGGACGGGGATGCCGGCCTCGGCGAGGTGGGCGTCGATGGCGGCCTTGTGCGCGAGGAGGACGTCCTTCTCGGTGCCGTGGGCGACGGCCATGATGTTGACGCCGCCGAATTCTGGGCCGGCTTCGCGCCAGTAGGCGTGGGTGATGATGTGGTGGCGGCCGACTTCGCCGCCGGCGTCGAGTTCGCGGCCGGGTTCGACCGCCCAGTGGAAGAGGGCGTTGTAGCGGGTGACGCGTTCGCCGGTGGGCAGCTCCTTCACGTGTTCGAGGAAGGCGGAGAAGCGCGCGATGAGCCCCTTCTCCTCGAACGAGCGGACGGCGTCGAGGAAGCGGCCGTAGGGGAGGCCGAGGCGGCCGGCGCGGGCGCGCCACGGCTCGCTGACCAGCTCCGCAGGTTCGAGCGGCTCCTTGAGGGCGGCGAGCACCTCCCATTCGAAGGGGGAGAGGCGGGTGAGTTCGGGGAAGAGCGGCGCGGCAGGGGCATCGGCGCGGGCGCCGGGCTCGAGGCTGCGCCGGCGGACGTGGCCGACGCCGAGGGCGAAGAGGCAGCGGGCTGGCATGATCCGCCACGCTTCGGCGCCGATGACACCGCCCATGAGGGCGACGTGCCGCTCGAGGGAGAAGCCCTGCGGCACCTTGACGGTCGTCCAGAGACGGAAAGCAGCGCCGGGCAGGTTCGAGTCCGTGGAGCGGATGACGACGTGGCCGGAGAATGGGTCGTCGCGGAAGAGCGTATCGAAGGCGTCGTGGAGGGCGTCGTTCGGCACCTTCCACGCGACGAGCGCGCCGTGGGCGAGGCTGCCGGTGTTCAGCGTCTGGCGGACGCGGCGGACGATGCCGGCTTCGAGGAGGCCGCGGATGCGGTCGATGACGAGCGGCTCCGGGAGGCCGGCGCGCTCCGCGATGACGGCAAAGGGCCGCTCGTGGAAGCCGGCGAGGCCGTCTTCGGCGACGGCGAGGATGGCGGCGGTCTCGGGGTGGCGGGTGCTGAGGACGGCTGCGGTCATGCGGGCTCCGAAACGTCGAAGATGGCGGCGACGGCGCGCGCGGTCGCGGGGTCGAGGGCGCGGAGCCGCTCCGAGGGCTCGTGGAGGATGTGGGCGACCAGGCTGCGGGTGATCGTCTCGAGCACGGGGCGGGGAATTTCCGGGTGGCGGCGGGCGATCCGTTCGAGGTCGGCCCGGCGGCGGAGTTCGACGGCGCGGCGGAAGCGGCCGACCGGCGAGGCGGCGTCTTCCGACCAGTGCGCGAGGACGCGCTCGACCTCGGTCTCGAGGTCGGCGAAGAAGGCGGCGCGGCCTTCGAAACCGGCTTCCGCGCGGAGGTCGCGGAGGGTGACGACCCGGCCGTCGCCGGGGTCCGTGCGGCGCGGTGTGGAGAGGTCGAGGACGGCGCCGGCCGGCAGTTCGCCCGGCGCGAGCACGGGCGCATCGCCCCCGAGAGCGACGACCGCGAGCGCATGCGGCGGGAGGCTGGCGAGCCCTTCGAGCGGGTGCCAGGCATCGGCGCGGCCGGCGAGCCACGCGGGGCGCGCGCGCGAGGCGACGGTGATGGACGGGATGCCGAGGCCGCGGCCGGCGCGGCAGACGGCCGCAGCGGTGGGGCCGGAGCCGATGACGAGCAGGCTGCCCGGCGGCGGCTGGCGGCGGAGGGCGAGGCGGAGGAGCGTCCCGGCATCGGCATCGATGGGGTGGCGCTTGCGGAAGGCGCGGGCGGCGGCGATCGCGCGGTGGAGGACGGCCGCGACCCGGGGCGGCGCCGCATCGGCGGCGCGGCGGACCTGGCCGAGGATTTCGTGTTCGCCGAGGGCGATGGAGTGGAGGCCGGCCGCGAGGGCAGCGAGGTAGCCGAAGGCATCGCGGCCCGTGCGGGCGGCGGCGCAGCCGAAGGGGCAGGGCGCGAGGGCGACGGCTTCGATGCGCTGGCAGGTGAGGATGAGGACGGCGTCGTGGGCTTCGGCGGCTTCCCGGGCGGCGGCGAAGGCATCGGCGCCGCAGGAGGCAGTATCCCACGAGCAGACGGTCAAACGATCCAAATCTTCCAAATGATCCGTCATGATCCAGATCTACGAAGATTTCGAGCTTTGTCATCTTCGTGGGCGCGGGGCTTCGGCGCAAGGGCCCGGGGCGTATACTTTCCGGTTCGATGACGAACGAAACGACGAACGGGGTGCCAGCCGGGATCCGCTACGAGGCGGTCTCGAAGTTCTTCGCGGAGCACGTCCCCGGCGGGGATGTGCCGCTCCGCTTCACGCTCATCAGCGGCGGGCGTTCGAACCTGACGTACCGGGTGGAGGGCGGCGGGCGGACGTGGGTGCTGCGGCGGCCGCCGCTGGGGCACGTGCTGCCGACGGCGCACGACATGACGCGGGAGTTCCGGGTGCTGCAGGGGATGCAGCGGGCGGGCTTCCCGGCGCCGCCGCCGATCGCGCTCTGCGAAGACCCGGCGGTGAACGACTACCCGTTCTACGTGATGGAGTACCGGGAGGGCGTGATCATCGCCGACCGCATCCCGGAGGGGTACGCGGACACGCCGGAGCGCCGGCAGGCGATCGGGCGGGCGCTGATCGAAACGCTGGTGCAGCTCCACGCCATCGACTACGAGGCGGTGGGGCTGGGCGATTTCGGCCGGCCGGAGGGCTACCTCGAGCGGCAGGTGCGGCGCTGGAGCGAGCAGTGGGCCCGCTCCGAAACGCGGCCGCTGCCGGCGATCGATGAGCTGATCCGGCGGCTGCGGGCGAGCATGCCCGTCTCGCCGAAGCCGACCATCGTCCACGGCGACTACCGGCTGGGGAACATGATGCTCGACCGGGAGGACCCGGGCCGGGTGGTTGCCGTGCTCGACTGGGAGATGGCGACGCTGGGCGACCCGCTCACGGACGTGGGGTACACGCTCGGCTACTGGGGGCAGGTCGGCGATTCGGAGGAGTACCTCGCGGCGCGGGCGGCATCGGCGGTGACGGCGCAGCCCGGCTTCCACACCCGGCAGGAGCTGATCGCGATGTACGCCCGGCTGAGCGGCCGCGACGTCTCGGCGATCGAGTGGTACGAAATCTTCGCGGCCTACAAGCTGGCGGTCATCGTGGAGGGCATCCACGCGCGCTACCTGAAGGGCGAGACGGTCGGCGAAGGCTTCGAAGGCATGGGCAAGCGGGCGGAGATGCTGGTGGAAGAGGCGCTCGCGATGGCCGACCGGGCGGCAGACCCGCGGCTGCGCGGCGTCGCCTGAGGCGGCTACCGCCGCAGCCGGCGCCGCGGTAGAGTTCGGCAAACGCGGCGAGGGGGCGCGCCATGGAGTTCCGCTTTTCGGACGAGGACGAGGCGTTCCGGCAGGAGGTGCGCGCCTTCATCCGGGCGGAGCTGCCGAAGGCGCGCGAAGGCGAGTCGTTCACGAAGAAGCTGGCGGCGAAGGGCTGGCTCACGATGTCGTGGCCGCGGGAGTACGGCGGGCAGGGCGCGCCCCACCTCCGCCAGCTCGTCTACAACGAAGAGATGGCCTACCACCGCGCGCCGGGCCAGACGATGGGCGCCGACCGGGTCGGCCCGACGCTCATCCTCTTCGGGACGGAGGAGCAGAAGGCGCGCTTCCTGCCGGCCATCGCGCGGGACGAGATGACCTGGTGCCAGGGCTTCAGCGAACCGGGCTCCGGCTCCGACCTCGCCTCGCTCCAGACGCGGGCGGTGCGCGACGGCGACAGCTGGGTGATCACCGGCCAGAAGATCTGGACCTCGAATGCGCAACGGGCGGACTTCATGATCCTGCTGGCGCGGACGGACCCGGATGCGCCGAAGCACCGCGGCATCACCTACTTCCTCGTGGACATGACGCTGCCGGGCATCACCGTGCGGCCGCTCGTGCAGATGACCGGGCAGGCGGGCTTCAACGAAGTCTTTTTCGATGACGTGCGGGTGCCGGCCGACATGGTCGTGGGGGAGGTGAACCGGGGCTGGTACGTTTCGACGGCGACGCTCGACTTCGAACGGTCGGGCATCGGGCGCGTCATCGGCGGGCTGCGGACGTTCGAAGAGGTGGTGGCCTATGCGAAGGCGGCGCCTGCGCGGGACGGCGGCGGGGGAACGCTCTACGACCGTCCGGAAGTCCGGCTGCCGCTGGCGGACATCGCGCTCGGCTTCCAGGTCGGCCGGCTGATGTCGTACCGGGTGGCGTGGATGCAGAGCCGGGGGCTGGTGCCGAACTACGAGGCGTCGATGGCGAAGACGTTCGGGACGGAGCTGCACCAGCGGATGGCGCGGACGGCGTACGCCGCGCTGGGGCTGCGCGGGCAGCTGATGGACGGCGCGTGGGCACCGCTCGGCGGGCAGGTGCCGATGGCCGTGCTGCAGACGGTCTCGCTGACGATTGCGGCGGGCACGTCGGAGATCAACCGGAACATCATCGCGACGCGCGGCCTCGGGCTGCCGCGCGGCTGACCGGCGGGAGGACAGGAGGGTATGGAGACGATCCGCGGGGTCTTCGAAGGGGTGCGGGTGCTCGACCTGAGCGAATACATCGCGGGGCCGCTGGCGGGCGAAATGCTGGCCGACCTCGGGGCGGACGTCATCAAGGTCGAGCCGCCGCTGGGCGATTTCTGGCGGCACACCGCACCGGTCGCGCCCGGCGAGAGCCGGGGCTTCATGGGCGTGAACAAGGGGAAGCGGAGCATCTCGATCGACCTGAAGCGGCCGGAGGGGAAGGCCGTCTTCGAGCGGCTGGTGCGGACGGCCGACATCCTGCTCGCGAACTACCGGCCGGGGGTGGCGGAGCGGCTGGGCGTGGATTACGCGACGCTCTCGGCGATCAACCCGCGGCTCATCTACTGCCAGAACACGGCCTTCGGGAGCGCGGGGCCGTACCGGGAGCGGCCGGGGTTCGACCTCGTTTCGCAGGCGATGACGGGCATCATGGCGTTCGAAGGCGCGGGCGGGCTGCCGCACCCGATCATCACGACCTCGCCGACGGACCTCGCGGCGGGGATGTTCCTCGCCTACGGCGCGGCGGCGGCGCTCTACCACCGGGAGAAGACCGGCCGGGGGCAGTTCATCGAGACGAGCCTCTTCGCGGCGGGCATCGCCGTGCAGTACCGGCCGATGTTCAGCATCGAGCGGCTCGACCGGCAGCACCGGGAGCGGCTGCTGGCGGCGATGGCGCGCGCCCGGGCCGAGGGGCGGCGGGTGGAGGAGGCGCTGAAGGAGGTGCCGCCGCGCCACGAGACGGGCCGGCGGAACAACCCGTACTACAAGGTCTACGAGACGAAGGACTCGTACATCGCGCTGGCGTGCCTGAACAACCGGCTGCGGCGGGCCGCCGTGCGCGTGCTCGGGGTCGACGACCCGCGGGTCGAGGGCGACGAATTCGACACGGAAGCGCTCTCGCCCGATGAGAACCTCGTGCTGAACGAGCTCATCGCCGCGATATTCAGCACGCGGACGACGGACGAGTGGGTGGCCGCGTTCGACGCGGCCGGCGTGCCGAGCGGGCCGGTGCGGTACACGGCGGAGCTGTTCGACGACCCGCAGGTGCAGGCGATGGAGCTGCTGCGGGAGTTCGAGCACCCGGTGCTCGGGCCGGTCGTGATGGCGAACTCGCCGCTGCGGATGAGCGGCGGCGAGACGGGCACCCGGCTGCCGTCGCCGGCGCTCGGGCAGCATACACGGGAAGTCCTCGCCGAGCTCGGGTTCGCCGCGGAGGAGATCGACGGGCTCATCGCAGCCCGCGTGGTGCGGGCATGGACGCCGCCCGGGGAAGCCCGGCCGGACTAGCGGATGTCGAGCAGTTCGACCTCGAAGATGAGATCGGTGTTCGGCGGGATGGGCCCCTGCCCGCGCGCGCCGTAGGCGAGGTTCGAGGGGATGTAAAGGAGGCGTTTGCCGCCGACCTTCATGGTGGCGACGCCTTCATCCCAGCCGCGGATGACCTGCCCGACGCCGAGGACGAAGGTGAACGGCTGGCCGCGGTCGAGTGAGCTGTCGAACTTGCGGCCGTCGGTGAAGTAGCCGGTGTAGTGGACGGTGACGCGCTGGCCCTGCTGCGGCGACGGGCCGTCGCCGACGGCGACGTCTTCGTAGCGGAGGCCGGAGGCGGTGACGGTGGGGTTGGCGAGCGTGATCGGACCGGCCGTGGCGTTCGCAGCCGGTGTGGGGGTGCGGGCCGGGGCCGGGCTGGCGGCGGTCGCGGTGCCGGCCGGGGAGGGCGTCGAGGCCGGCGCGTCGTCGTCTTCGCCGCCGCAGGCAGCGGCCGCGACGAGCGCCGAGGCGGCGAGCGCAGCGAGGAGCAGGGGTGCGAATCGGCTCATGGGGCGAGGGTAGCGGCGGCCGCGCTAAGGGATAAGGCGGGCGCTGGCTCGGGCAGACAGAAGGGGTAAAGGAGCGGGATGGCGCGCGCCATCTCGGCGGCGACCGCCTCGGCCAGCGGCCGCGTGAGCCGGTCGAAGGCGAACGTCCGGTGGAGGCGCCGCCAGGCGGGCGTCCAGTGTTCGAGCTCCCACGCGGGACCGAGGGCGGCCATCAGCGGGGCGGCGTGGGCCGCGACGAGGGCAGCGCGCGCGTCGTTCGCCTCCGGCGGGCCTTCGAAATGGAGGCCGAGCTCGACGATGGCGCGGGCGGGCTGCGGCTGGAGTTCGACGTGGAACTGGGGCGCGCCCCACGAGAGCTGGAGGATGGTCCACATCACCCTGCGGTGGGGCGGCGGGACGCCGGGCGGCAGCGCGCGGAGGGCGAGCTCCTCGGTGAGGAAGAGGAACTCGCGCGCCTTCAGCTCGTCGCGGGGCATGGGGGCAGTGTACCGTTCACCGGGGCGCTGGCCGCGGCTTGCTATAGTCGAACGCATGACGGCGCTGCGGCGGACGAAGATCGTGGCGACGCTGGGGCCGGCCTCGCTGGAGCCGGCGACGCTGCGCGCGATGATCCGGGCGGGGATGGACGTCGCGCGGCTGAACACGAGCCACGGGACGCTCGAGGGCCACCGGGAAGCGGTGCGGCTGGTGCGGGAGGCGGCGAAGGCGGAGGGCAGGCCGGTCGCGGTGCTGCTCGACCTCGCGGGGACGAAGATCCGGACCGGCGAGAACGAGTACGGCCGGGCGCTGGACCTGCGGCCCGGCGCGGCGGTGCGGCTCACGCCCGAGCCGGTGCCGGGGACGGAGGAGCGGCTGCACATCGCCTACGACCGGCTGCTGGAGGACGTGGCGCCCGGGGAGCGGGTGCTGCTGGACGACGGGAAGGTCGAGCTGCGGGTGGTGCGGCGGGAGGGGAGCGATCTCGTCTGCGAGGTGATGGTGGGCGGCCTGCTCGCGCCGCGGCGGGGCGTCCACTTTCCCGAGACGGCGCTCACCGCGCCGGCGCTGACGGACCGCGACCGGGAGGCGCTGGCGATGGCCGTCGCGGAGTGCGTCGACTACGCGGCGCTCAGCTTCGTGCGGGACGATACGGACATCGCGGCGGCGCGGGCGGCCGTGGCGGCGCTCGGCGGCGATATCCCGATCGTGGCGAAGATCGAGCGGAAGCAGGCGGTGGAGCACCTCGACGCGATCGCGGCCGAGGCGGACGGGCTGATGGTGGCGCGGGGCGACCTCGGGGTCGAACTGCCGCCCGAGGAGGTGCCGGTCTGGCAGCGGCGGATCATCGCAGCCGCGGCGCGGGAGATGGTGCCGGTCATCACGGCGACGCAGATGCTGGAATCGATGGTCAGCTCGCCGCGGCCGACGCGGGCGGAGGCCTCCGACGTGGCGAATGCGGCGTGGGAGTTCTCGGACGCGGTGATGCTGAGCGGGGAGACAGCGATCGGGCAGTACCCGGTCGAGGCGGTCGCGATGATGGACCGCATCCTCCGGCAGGCGGAGGCGGTGCAGGGGCCAGCGCCGGAAGCCCGGGGCGCTGACGCGCAGGACGACCACTCGTACGTCATCGCGCTGGCGGCGCGGCGCATCGTGGAGTCGGACCCGAACATGCGGGGCATCGCCTGCTTCACGCGGAGCGGCTACTCGGCGCTGCTGATGAGCAAGGTGCACCCGGAGGCGCCGATCTTCGGGGTGACGCACACGGAGGCAGTGTACCGGCGGCTCGCGCTGGCCCGGGGCGTGGTGCCCGTCCTCAGTGCGGCCGTGCTGACGACCGACGAGCTGCTTCGGGAGCTGGACCGCGCGCTGATCGACGGCGGTTTCGTGGAGGCGGGGGACGAGGTGGTGGTGGTGGCGAGCCTGCCGGTCCGGGCGCAGGGCACGACGAACTTCCTGAAGCTGCACCGGGTAGGCGACGCGGCGACCTACCGGTGGTAGCGGCGGGGCCGGCGGTTCAGGCCGCGAGCGAGTCGGGCCGCGGCGATTCGCGGCGGCGGAGCGGGCGCGTCTCTTCGAGGTCGCGGAGGACGTCCGTCGCGTAGAGCGCTTCGAGGTCGTACTGGAGGACGCGGGCCGTCACCGGGACATCGAGGACGTTGTGGCCGTCGGAGACGGAGATGGTGCCGGGTACGCGCTTCAGGTAGATGAACGACTGCTCGAGCGTGCATTCGACGAGCATGACGCAGAACTTCGCGCCGCCGAGGTGGGCGAGGAAGTCGGAGGAGCGGGTGAGCCGCTTGAGGACGTCGGCGAGGGCGTTGAGGGCGCGGTTGGCGAAGTCGTCGCCGCGGCGCTCGCGGATCTCGGCGATGTTTTCGATGGAGAGCTGGATGAGGACGAACGGCGACTGGAGGGCGCGGGCGCGGGGCATCTCCCGCCGCAGTTCGGCGAGGACGTAGTTGCGGTTGGGCAGGTTGTGGAACTCGGAGAGGTAGGCCGCGCCCTGCAGCCGGGCAGCGACCCGGTGCCAGTGCCGCTTCTGGACGACGCGCATGAAGAGCGCGTGGGCGAGGAAGAGGCCGAAGAGGGTGGCGAGGCCGATGGCGACGATGAGGTTCGCGGTCGTCGGCCGGTGAAGGTACTGGCCGACCTGGACGACGAGGACGATGCCCCAGCCGGCGAGCGCGGCCATGCGGAGCAGGTGGCGCTGCGGGGCCTCAGGCTCTTCGTCGGGGTTGGCCGGCATGGTGGGCGCGGAATTCATACGCGGTCCTCACAGGAGAATTCGACCGGCCGGGGGCGGTTCATCAGGCTGCGGGCGTCTCTTCGGCGGCGAGAGGCTCGGCTTCTTCACCGTGGTGGGGCCGATACCAGCGGGGCGCGCGGGAGGTGACGTGGGTGAGGAAGGCGCGCGCCTTCTCTTCGAGGGTGGCGATGCCGCCGTGGACCTTCCCGATGGCGAGGTCGCAGGCAGGCGGCACGGCGGCGGCGGGCCGGCGCTCGGGTTCGTGCGTGTAGTCGAAGCCGGCAGCGAGCCCCTCGCGGTTCGCGATCAGGTTCGCCGAGGCGACGATGTCGGCCATCGATTCGATGGCGGCGACGGGCTGGTGGTGGGCCTGGATGGCGGAGACGAGCGGCTCGGGGAACTTCCAGCGGGCGGCGAGGCGGGCGCCGACGAGCTCATGGCCGAAGCCGAAGACGGCGAACTCGGCATCGCGGTAGCGCATGTTCTCGGTTTCGACGAGGTCGATGACCTCGGCAAGGCTGGCCGGGTCGGCGAGGATCATCGCGAGCTTGCCGATGTCGTGGAGGACGCCGGCGGTGAACGCGTCCTCCGGGCGGGCGACCCGCGTTTCGCGGGCGATGACCTCGGCGATGATGCCGACGGTGACGGAGTGGGCCCAGAAGAGGTCCTGGTCGAAGCGGGTGTCCTCGAGCTGGGGGATGCGGAGGGCATCGATGATCGCCGTCGAAATGGCGACGGAGCGGACGGTGCGCATGCCGAGGAGGATGACGGCTTCGCGGACGTTGGAGATGCGGCGGGCGTAGCCGTAGTAGGCGGAGTTGGAGAGCTTCAGGAGGCGGGCCGTGAGGGCCTGGTCCGAGCTGATGACGGTGGCCAGGTCCATGGCGGCGGAGCGCTCATCTTCGGCGAGCTGGATGGCTTTGGTGGCGACAGCCTTGAGCGGGGCGAGGTCGGTGGTGGCCTGGACGATGGTGCGCAGGCGGTTGCGGAAGTACGGGGAGTCCGCGGTGGGGTCGGCGGTCATGCGGCGTTCCTCTGCTGGCAGGAGTCGGCGACGACGCGGTTGCGCCCGCCGCGCTTCGCCTCGTAGAGGCGCTCGTCGGCGAGGCGGACGGCTTCTTCGAGGTTTTCGGCACAATCGGGGATGGCCGATACCCCCGCGCTGACGGTGACGGCGATCGCGAGGGTGTCATCGACGGGGATGTGGCGCAGCTGCACAGCTTCGCGGATGCGCTCGGCGAAGCGGGCCGCTTCTTCGAGCCCGGCGCCGGGGAGGAAGGCGACGAACTCTTCGCCGCCGAAGCGGGCGATGACGTCGCCGTGGCGGGCCTGCTGGCGGAGGATGGTGCCGAACGCTTCGAGGACGGCGTCGCCGGCGAGGTGGCCGTAGGAGTCGTTGATCGCCTTGAAGCGGTCGAGGTCGAAGATGGCGACGCCGAGGCGGGCTTCGCCGACGGGGAAGGCGAGGAGCACGTTCTCCGCCGCTTCGTAGGCAGCGGCGCGGTTGAGGAGGCGGGTGAGGGGGTCGTGCCGGGCGAGGTGGTCGAGCCGGGCGACGAGGGTGCTGAGCTGGGCGTTGTTCCGGCGGAGCGCGTCTTCGATTTCGCGGACGGCGGAGTGGTCGCGGATGTAGTAGACGGTGCCGAGCCGCTCGCCGAAGCGGTTCGCGACGCGGGCCGCGGAGACGGCGGCGATGAGGTTGGGGCCGTCCTTCCGGCGGGCGGCGAGCTCGAAGGTGCGGACGTAGCCGTCCCGTTCGAGGGCGTGCTGGAGGCTGCGCCAGCCCTCGCGGTCGGGGAAGAGCAGGCCGGCGCGGCGGCCGAGGACTTCGATCGGGGCGAAGCCGAAGAGCGCCTCGGAGGCGCCGGTATAGAGGGCGATGCGGCCCTCCGGCGAGGCGACGATGACCGCATCGGGGCAGGCGACGAGCATGAGCTGGAGCAGGTCCGGGTCGGCGAGGACCGCGAGAAAGTCGGCACGGCGGGCGAGCGCGGCGTTCGAACGTCCCATCAGTGGAGGTATCGGCAGGGAGGGCGGGTTCGTTCAGCCGCGCATGATCGGGAGCGCGGGCGGCGGTATCCTTCGGCGCATGGATTTTCGGGATTCGCCAGCGGAGGCGGCCTTCCGGGCCGAGGTGCGCGCGTGGATTGCGGAGAACCTGCCGGAGGCGCTGAAGGGCGACGCCGGCGAGGGCGAATGGGGCCAGCTCTCGAGCGGGCACGAGCGGGACAAGGAGGCGCTGGCGGAGTGGCGGCGCCGGCTGCAGTCGCGCGGGTGGGTTGCCCCGGCCTGGCCGAAGAAGTACGGCGGCGCCGAGCTGCCCGTGATGCAGCAGTTCATCCTGAAGGAGGAGATGGCCCGCGCCCGCGCGCCGCGCTTCGGCGGTGTGGGCATCGGCTGGGTGGCGCCGACGCTGATGCAGTACGGCGCGGAGTGGATGAAGGAGCGCTTCATCGAGCCGATCCTCTCGGGGAAGGAGCGGTGGTGCCAGGGCTTCAGCGAGCCGGGGGCCGGCTCCGACCTCGCGAGCGTGCAGACCCGGGCGGTCCGCGACGGCGACGATTATGTCGTAAACGGGCAGAAGATCTGGACGAGCGGGGCGCACATCGCGGACTGGATGATCCTGCTCGCGCGGACGGACCCGGCAGCGCCGAAGCACAAGGGGCTCTCGTATTTCCTGGTCGACATGAAGAGCCCGGGGATTTCGCTCTCGCCGATCATCAACATGGTCGGGAACAGTGGGTTCAACCAGGTGTTCTTCGAGAACGTGCGGGTGCCGGCGCGGAACATGGTGGGGGAGGAGAACCGGGGCTGGTACGTGGCAGCGACGACGCTGGACTTCGAGCGGAGCCTCGTCGACCTGTGCGTGGAGTACCGCGCGATCCTCGAAGAGGCGATCGCGTGCGCGAAGGCGGAGGGGCTGGCAAACCTGCCGTGGGCGCGGCACCGGCTGGCGGACCTCGCCATCGAAATCGAGGTGGCGCGGAACCTGAGCCTGCGGGTGGTCTCGATGCAGGCCCGCGGGGTGCAGCCGAACTACGAAGCGAGCATCGTGAAGCTGTACGCGAGCGAAGTCGAGCAGCGGATGGCGGCCGTGCTCTACCGGATGGCCGGGCTGCGGGCGCAGGTCACGTCGCGCGGGGCCTCGCGGTGGGAGCTGCTCATGGGCCGCATCGGCCGGTTCCAGCTGCATTCGGTGGCGGCCACGATCGGGGGCGGGACGAGCGAAGTGCAGCGGAACATCATCGCGACGCGCGGGCTGGGGCTGCCGCGGGCCTGAGGCCGGGCGGCCCCGCAGGAGGTGCGCATGTGCCGGAGCATCAGGACGCTGCGGGGGCAGGAGCCGCCGGCAACGCCAGAAGAGGTGCGGGCTGCCGCGCTGCAGTACGTGCGGAAGGTGAGCGGCTACCGCGCCCCCTCCCGGCGGAACGCGGAGGCGTTCGACCGGGCGGTGGCGGAGGTGGCGGCGGCGACCGAGCGGCTGCTGGCAGCGATCGCGCCCCGGGCAGACGGGGAGCCGCGGCCGGGGTAGGCTGGAGGCTACGAATTCCAGCTGCGGGGCGGGCGCAGGGCGCGGCGCCCCGGTGAAGGGTGTGCAGACATGACCGAGGCGCAGGGCGAGCCCGGCGGCGGGCCGGGCATCCGCGAGTTTTTGCGGCAGGTGACGCTCGAGCCGGCGGATTACGACCGGTTCCGCGGGCAGCCGGGGCAGGAGGAGGGGCGGCTCTTCGGCGGGCTGGTGCTCGCGCAGGCGATCGTGGCGGCCGGGCGGACGGCCTCGTTCGGGGCCATCCATTCGCTCCATGCCTACTTCCTCCGGGCAGGCAAGCCGCAGGACCCGATCGACTACACGGTGGAGCGCATCCGCGAGGGGCGGAACTTCCTGACCCGGCGGGTGACGGCGGTGCAGGCCGGGCACACGATTTTCGAAGCCTCGGTGAGCTTCGCCGCACCGGAAGAGGGCATTTCGCACCAGGCGCCGATGCCGGACGCGCCGGACCCGGAGAGCTGCCCGCCCTGGTGGACGACGATCGCGCTGCCGCGGATGGCGAGCCTGCCGCCGGAGATGGCGGAGCGGATGCGGAGCCGCCTCGGCCGGCCGATCGACCTCCGCTCGGCGGCCGAGCCGACGCGGGCGAACGACGGGACGGGGCGGCTGCCGGCCCGGGCCGTCTGGGGGCGGATGGTCGAGCCGCTGCCGGAGGACCCGGTGCTGCACGCGGCGGCGCTGGCCTACTTCAGCGACAGCGGGCTGGTGGCGACGGTGGCGCACCACTACGGCCTCTGGGCGCCGGGCGGAGGCTCGGCGAGCCTCGACCATGCGATGTGGTTCCACCGGCCGCCGCGGTTCGATGACTGGGTGCTGTACGTGAGCGAAAGCCCGGCCGCCCACGCGGCCCGCGCGATCATGCTGGCCGGGATGTACGACCGCTCCGGGACGCGCATCGCGACGGTGGCGCAGGAGGGACTCTTCCGGGCGCCGCAGCCGCGCGGGGGCTAGGACTCGGAGGCGGGGAGCCGCGCCTCCAGCCGCTCGAGCCGGGCGAGCACCTCGCGGAGGAGTTCGACCTGCTCGTCGTTGACGTCGTACAGGTGCGCCTGCGCGCGGTGGTCGGCGTCGGCTTTGACGCGGTCGCGCTCCTCGGCGCGGTTCGAAGCGGTGAGCATGGTGGGCACGAAGAGGGACTGCATGACGCCGCCGAGGATGAAGAAAAGGAAGCTGTAAGGGTAAGGGTCGAAGCCGCGGTTGTGGAGGATGCCGGACTGCCAGACGGCCCAGCCGACGATGAGCAGCCAGAGGACGTGGAAGAACGCCATCGTACCGGCGAGGGCGGCGACGTGGTCGGCGAGCCAGCCGTTGAAGCGGCGGAAGGCCGTCTCTTCGCTGCGGAGCGATTCGAGGACGTCCTGCGGGTGGACGGGTGCGCCCGGCGCGGCCCGGGCCTGCATCAGTTCGGTGAGGCGGTCGGCGGTTCGGGACGAGGGCATCGCTGGCTCCCGGCGGCAGGGTATGGAGTGAAGGTAGCGCGGCGCCGCGGGAAGGCAACCGGCTTGACGCGCCCATTGCGCGGGCGTATGCAATGGACACGATGAGCCGGGGCGCAGCGGCGCCCGGGAGGGGGCAGCATGAAGTTCCACTGGTTCCACCTGATGCCGTACCCGTACCTGCCGGACGACTTCAAGGAGCGCTACCGGAGCGTCTGGGTGGATGTGCCGTACTCGCTCTTCGACCCGGTGAAGGGGCACCACGTGTACAACGAGTACCTCGACGAGCTGGAGTACGCGGAGCGGTGCGGCTTCGACGGGATCTGCTGCAACGAGCACCATTCGAACGCCTACGGGCTGATGCCGAGCCCGAACATCATCGCGGCGGCGCTGGCGCGGCGGACGTCGCGGGCCGGGCTGGTAGTGCTCGGGAATTCGATCGCGCTCTACAACCCGCCGCTGCGGGTGGCGGAGGAGTTCGCGATGCTCGACTGCATCTCGGGCGGCCGGCTGGTGGCCGGCTTCCCGGTGGGCACGAGCATGGACACGAACTTCGCGTACGGCTTCACGCCGGCGACGCTGCGCGAGCGGTACTACGAGAACCACGACTTCATCCTCGAAGCGTGGACGAACAAGGAGACGTTCCACTTCAACGGGAAGTACAACCAGGTGCGGTACGTGAACCCGTGGCCGCGGCCGCTGCAGCAGCCGCACCCGCCGATCTGGATCCCGGGCGGGGGTTCGCTGGAGACGTGGGACTGGACGACCGAGAAGGATTACGTCTACTGCTACCTCTCCTACTTCGGCTACCTGCGCGGGAAGGGCGTGATGGACCAGTACTGGGCGCGGGTGGATGAGCTGGGGGCGGAGTTCAACCCCTACCGGGCCGGCTTCCTGCAGCTGGTCTGCGTGGCGGAGAGCGATGCGGAGGCGGAGCGGCTCTACAGCGAGCACGTGGATTACTTCTATAACCGCTGCCTGCACGTCTACGGCGGCTTCGCCGACGCGCCCGGCTACCGGACGCTGCGGACGGTGAAGGCGGGCATCACGGCGCAGGTGGGGGCGCAGGCGAGCGCGCAGCGGTCCGGGCTCAGGTGGGCGGATTTCGTGAAGCAGGGCTACGTGGTGGCCGGCAGCCCGGAGAGCGTCGCGCAGCAGATGGAGGAGGTCATCAAGGGGCTGAAGGTGGGCCACCTGATGTGCCTGATGCAGATCGGGAACATGCCGCGGGAGAAGGTGATGTACAACACGAAACTCTTCGCGGAGAAGGTGATGCCGAAGCTCCGGCACCTCTGGAGCGAGTACGAGGACCGCTGGTGGATCAAGCCGCTGCCGGAGGCCGAGCGGGCGAAGCCGGCGGAGTGGCGGGAGCCGGTGGGCGTCTAGCGGCAAGCGACGGGACGCAAGAAGGCGGGGCCGCCCGGTTGGGCGGCCCCGCCTGTCGTTCCGGGGTCAGCAGTGCTGGCCGGGGATGACCCGGCGGCTAGTCGTCGTCCATGCCGCCGCCGAAGTCGCGGCGCGGGGGCGGCGGGGCGCCTTCGGGGCCGGGGGAGCGGCGCACCCAGCCGCGGGTCGCGCCGCCGACGGGCCCGGGGGTGGACGGCGCGGGCCGCGAGGGCTGGGGCTGGCTGGAGCGCTGCGGCCCGCCGCCGCCGGGCCGGCCGCCGCGGTCGCGGTCACGGTCGCCGCGGTCGGAGGGACGGCCGGGGCCGCCGCCGGAGCCGCCGCGGGGGCCGCGGTCGCGCGAGCCTTCGCGGGCTGCAGCGGCAGCCTGCTCGGGCGATTCGCCGAGGAGGACGGCGCGGCGGGAGAGGTTGATGCGGCCGAGGTTATCGATTTCGGAGACCATGACGGTCACCTCGTCGCCGACCTGCACTTCGTCCTCGACGTTGCGGACGTGGTCGGCGCCGAGCTGGGAGATGTGGACGAGGCCTTCCTTGCCGGGGAGGATTTCGACGAAGGCGCCGAAGTTGAGCAGGCGGGTGACCTTACCGGTGTAGATTTCGCCGACCTGCACCTCTTTGGTGAGGCCTTCGATCATCCGGATGGCCTTGCGGGCGACCTCTTCGTTGGGGGAGCCGACGATGACGGTGCCGTCTTCCTGGATGTCGATGGTGGCGCCGCCGGCTTCGTCCTGGATGCGGCGGACGGTCTTGCCGCCGGGGCCGATGAGCGTGCCGATCATGTCCTGCGGGATCTTGAGCTTGTACATCTTTGGCGCGTGCGGCGAGAGTTCGGGCCGCGGCGCGGGGATGACGTCGAGCATGCGCTGGAGGATGTACTCGCGGGCTTCGCGGGCCTGCTGGAGGGCGGTGGCGAGGAGCTCGCGGGAGACGCCGCCGATCTTGATGTCCATCTGGAGGGCGGTGATGCCCGCGGCGGTGCCGGCGACCTTGAAGTCCATGTCGCCCATGAAGTCTTCCTGGCCGGCGATGTCGGTGAGGACGCGGTAGTTGCCGTCCTCGCCCATGATGAGGCCCATGGCGATGCCGGCGACGGGCGCCGCAATCGGCACACCGGCGTCCATGAGGGCGAGCGTGCTGCCGCAGACGGACGCCATGGAGGTGGAGCCGTTGGAGGACATCACCTCGCTGACGAGGCGGAGGGCGTAGGGGAACTCTTCCTCGGAAGGGATGACGGGTTCGAGGGCGCGCTCGGCGAGGGCGCCGTGGCCGATTTCGCGGCGGCCGGCCCCGCGGAGCGGCCGGACTTCGCCGACCGAGTACGGCGGGAAGTTGTAGTGGTGCATGTACCGCTTGTACTCGTCGGGCGAGAGGGTATCGAGCTTCTGCACCATGCTGAGGCCGCCGAGGGTGGCGATGGTGAGCACCTGCGTCTGGCCGCGCTGGAAGAGGCCGGAGCCGTGCGTGCGCGGCAGGACGCCGACGTGGATATCGAGCGGGCGGATCTCCTTGATGCCGCGGCCGTCGGCGCGGATGCCCTGCTCGAGGATCTGCTTCCGCATCGCCTTCTTGATGATGTTCCAGAGGGCATCGGCGATGTCGGCCGAGGAGAAGCGGTCGCCGAACTGCTCCTGGAGCTCCTGGCGGACGGCCTTGTTGGCGTCCGAGCGCTCGGAGGCGGCGGTGGCGACGAGCTCGGGGATGCGGTCCTTCAGGTACTCGCTGATGACGGCGACGGCCTCTTCGTTCTCTTTCGCCGGGGTGTAGGGCTTCTTGACGGGGGCGACGTCCGCGGCGATCTGCTCCTGGAGGGCGATGATCTTCCGGTTCGCCTCCATGGCGACTTCGATGGCCTCGAGGACGACGTCTTCGGAGACCTGCTTGGCGCCGGCTTCGACCATGACGACGGCGTCCTTCGTGCCGGCGACGACGATGTCGAGGTCGCCGCGTTCGGTCTCGTCGAAGGTGGGGTTGACGATGTACTCGCCATCGAGCCGGGTGACGCGGACGGAGGAGACGGGGCCGTTGAAGGGGATGTCGCTGATGCCGAGGGCGGCCGAGGCGCCGATGGTGATGAGGGTATCGGGCTGGTGTTCGCGGTCGGCGGAGAGGGTGGTGGCGATGACCTGGACTTCGTTGCGGAAGCCCTTGGGGAAGAGGGGCCGGAGGGGCCGGTCGGTGAGGCGCATGGCGAGGATGGCCTCGGTGGAGGCGCGGCCTTCGCGGCGGGGGAAGCCGCCGGGGATCTTGCCGACGGCGTAGAGGCGCTCTTCGTAGTCGACCGTGAGCGGGAAGAAGTCGACGCCTTCGCGGGCGTCGGCCATGCAGACGGTGACGAGGACGACGGTATCGCCGAGGCGGACGGTAACGGCGCCGTTGGCCTGCTGGGCGAGGATGCCGTGCTGGATGGTGAGGGTTTTGCCCCCGATTTCGATTTCGTAGGTGCGCGGGTCGTTCATGGCGGTCAATTCGTGTGCTTCATCTCAGCTGCTGGAGTGGCCGTGGGGGTGTGGGCCACGGTGCCCGTTTCGCGGTGGCTCCGCGATGGCGGGACGCAGGTGAGGAAGGCTGCAGCGGGGCGGTTGCGGACCCCGCGGGAAGCGAAAAAGCCTCCGCTATTTGCGGAGGCCGAGGCGGGCGATCAGTTCGCGGTAGCGGTTGACGTCGCGGCTGTTGAGGTAGCGGAGCTGCCGGCGACGCTGTCCGACGAGCTTGAGGAGCCCGCGACGGGTATGGTAGTCGTGCTTGTGGGCCTTGAGGTGCTCGGTCAGGTACTTGATCCGCTCGGTCAGGATGGCGACCTGCACTTCCGGGGACCCGGTATCGGACGGGTGGGTGCCGAACTCCTTGATGAGGTCGGTCTTGCGCTCTTTCGTCAGCAACCTTGTTCTCTGTCTTCCTTTTCCTGTCGTCTCTACGCCTTCACGCTAGCATATGGGCATGGTTAGCGGCAATCCGGGGAATGGCGACGGCGTGCTCGTGCTGCTCTCCGGCGTGCCCGGGAGCGGGAAGACGACGCTGGCGAGGCTGCTGGCCGAGCGGCTTGGCGCGGTGCACGTGGAGAGCGACGCCATCCGGCGGCAGCTGTTCCCGGAGCCGGCCTACACGCCGGCGGAGCACGGCGCGGTGTTCGCGCGGGCGGAAGCGCTGGCCGCGGAAGGGCTGGCGGAGGGCCGCGCCGTGATCGTGGACGCGACGAACCTCACGCGGCGCGACCGCCGGCGGTTCCTCCGGCTGGGAGAGCGGGCGGGCGGCGTGGTGGCCGTACGGGTGACGGCGCCGGAGGAGGTGGTGCGGCGGCGGCTGTCGCGGCCGCGGGAGGGCTTCTCGCAGGCCGGCGTGGAGGTGTTCGAACGGATGGCCGGGCGCGCGGAGCCGCTCGAGGTGCCGGCGGTGGTCGTCGATACGCGGTTCGACCTCGAGCCGACGGTTGCGCTCATCGCCCGGCTGGCGGAGCGGCTGCGGTGAGCGGGCCGGCGCGGCCGGTGATGGTGATGCGGGCGCGGCCGCTCGCCGGGCAGGCGGAGCTGTTCTTCCGCTGGGTGCGGGAGGTGCACGTGCGCGATACACGGGCCGTGCCGGGGGTCGTCGCGGTGCGGGCAGCGCTCACACCCTGCGGCGAGGTGCTCGCGGTCTACGTGCTGCGCGACGGCGAAGCGGTGGGGCAGGCGCTCCAGAGCGCAGAGGCGGCCTACGCCCGGGGCACGCTGGAGCAGTGGGCGGACCGGCTCGCCGAACTCCGCTTCGAAATCTATGCGCCGGTGCCGCCGCTGCGGGTGTTCGCCTCCATCAACTGACCGGCGGGAAGGGAACCCGGCCCGCGGCGGGCTGCCGCGGGCCGGGGATGGGCCGGGTGCGAGGCGCGGGGGCTACTGGAGCTTGATCTGGATGGATTTCGTCTCCATGTACTCCTCGAGGCCGAGGTCGCCGAGCTCGCGGCCGAGGCCGCTCTGCTTGTAGCCGCCGTACGGCATGTTGTAGAGCCCGGTGCTGTGGTAGGCGTTCACCCAGACGGTGCCGGCGCGAAGGCCCTTCGCCACCTTCAGCGCGACGTTGATGTCCTTCGTCCAGACGGCGGCGGCGAGGCCGTACATGGTGTCGTTGGCGGTGCGGATGACGTCGTCGATGTCGTCGAACGAGAGGACGGAGAGGACGGGGCCGAAGATCTCTTCGCGGGCGATGGTGGCCTGGTTCGAGACCTCGTCGAAGATGGTGGGCTTCACGAAGAGGCCTTTTTCGAGGCCGGGCTCGGTGGCGCGGGAGCCGCCGGTGAGGAGCTTCGCCTCCTGTTTGCCGCGCTCGAGGTAGTTCTCGATCTTGGCGAGCTGGGATTCGTTGATGACGGGCCCCATCGTGGTCGCGGGGTCGAAGGGGTCGCCGAGCTTGAGGGTCTGGCTCAGGCCGGTGAGCTTGGCGACGAACTCATCCTTGATGCGATTCGAAACGAGCAGGCGGGAACCGGCCTGGCAGACCTGGCCGCTGTTGAGGTAGATGCCGAAGAAGGCGCCGGCGACGGCGGCATCGACGGCGGCATCGGGGAAGACGATGTTGGGCGACTTGCCGCCGAGCTCGAGCGAGACCTTCTTGACGTTGTTGGCGGCGGCGCGCATGACCGCCTTGCCGCTGGCAGTGGAGCCGGTGAAGGCGACCTTATCGACGAGTTCGGAGGCGGCGATGTGCTGGCCCACGAGGGCGCCGTTATCGGTTTCGCTGGTGACGACGTTGAAGACGCCCTTCGGCAGGCCGGCATCGGCGAGGAGTCCGGCGAGCATGAGGGTGGAGCCGGGGGTGTAGTGGGACGGCTTGGCGACCATCGTGCAGCCGGCGGCGATGGCGGGGCCGATCTTCCACGAGATGAGGAGGAGCGGGAAGTTCCACGGCGTGATGATGCCGACGACGCCGACCGGCTCATGGACGACGATGCCGACGGCGTCGGGAATCTGCTGGGTGAAGGATTCGCCCTTCAGGTTGAGCGCCTTGGCGGCGAAGAGCTGGAAGACATCGACGGTGGCCATGACTTCGCCGAGGGCCATCGTCTTCGGCTTGCCGACTTCGGCGGCGATGCAGGTCGCGAAGGCGTCGGCGCGTTCGGCGAGGAGGTCGGCGGCCTTGCGGAGGATGCGGGCGCGGTCGGCAGCGGGGGAGGTGGGCCAGGAAGTTTCGTCGAATGCGCGGCGGGCCGCGAGGATCGCGCGCTGGGCGTCCTCGATGCCGCCGTTGGGGTAGACGCCGACGACGGAGCCGTCGTAGGGGCTGGTGCGGGTGAAGGTCGCGCCGCTGACGGCATCGACCCAGTCGCCGTCGATGAACTGTTTGTAGGTGGTGACGCCGGGGCGTTCTGCGATGGAAGTCACGGGGCAGGGGCCTCCCTTGGTTCGATGTGCCGGGGCCAGCATATCGGCCAGGGCTCCGCGGGCTCAACCGCCGGCCGGCGTCATTGTAGAGCCGCGGGGCCGGCGCGGGGAGAGGGTCAGGCGGCGGGCAGGCGGGCGGCGATGGCGCGGTGGATGGGGCGCCAGGCGCGTTCGAGGCCGAGGGCGATGGCGAAGCCGGCGAAGGCCACGACCCCGCCGAAGACGGCATCGAGGATGAAGTGGTTGCCGGTCATCACGACGGCGAAGAACATCGCGGCGGGCCAGGCGATGCCGAAGGCGAGCGCGAGCGGGTGGCGGCCGACCCAGGCGACGACCGCGCCGAGCAGGAGCGCCCAGCCGAAGTGGAGGCTGGGCACGGCAGCGAAGGGGTTGACGAAGGCCTCCGTCTCCTGCGCGTTGTAGCCGAAGCGGTCGAAGGCGGCCATCGTGTCGATGAAGCCGGAGAACGGCACCAGCCGCGGCGGCGCGACCGGGAAGAGCCAGTAGATGACGACGCCGATCGCGCCCGAGGCGAGGAAGGCGTTGCGGGTGCGGTAGTAGGCGTGGCGGTGGAAGACGAAGAGCCAGACGGCGAGCAGGGCGACGAGGGGCATGTGGCCCCAGAAGTAGATCCAGTTCATCGCCTTGATCGCCCAGTAGGAATCGAGGATCCAGGCCTGCATGCGCAGCTCCCAGTAGATGTGGAGCTGCTGCTCGAGCTCGATCAGGTTGAACGCGCGGACCATCGCTTCGCCGGCGCGGCCGACGACCATGCTGCGGACGGTGAAGTAGATCAGGAAGGCGACGACGACGACCGCGGCCTCGTAGATGCCGTAGCGGCGGACGAGGCTCCAGGCGCGGAGGCTGCGTTCGAGCAGGCGGTCGGCTGGCCGGGACATCGTGCGGTGCGCTCCGGTGGCCGCCCGGGCGAGGCGCGGCGATAATGCACCTTCCAAGGTAGCATGCCGGCGCAAGGCCGGGAGTCCGACGGGAGAGAGACACGTGAAGGTTCGAGTCGAGCAGGGCGATATCGCGCGGTACGGGGCGGATGCGCTGGTGGTGAACCTGTTCGAGGGGGTGACGGCGCCGGGCGGCGGCACCGGCGCGGTCGATGCCGCGCTCGGCGGCGCGATTTCGCAGGTGATCGCCGCGGGCGACCTGCGCGGCAAGTCCGGCGAACTGGTCACGATCCACACTCTCGGGAAGATCCCGGCGCCGCGGGTGCTGGTGGCCGGGCTCGGCAGCCGCGAGGGGTTCGACATCGACGCGGTGCGCAACCTCGCGGCGAACGTGGCGCGGGCGCTCCGCCGGCCCGGCATCAAGCGGGCGGCGACGCTGGCGCACGGCGCGGGCATCGGCGGGCTCGACCCGGAGGCCTGCGCACAGGCGATCGCCGAAGGCGCCATCCTCGGCAGCTACCGCTTCCTGAAGCACAAGTCCGCGAGCGACGAGGAGCGGGCGGAGCTGGAGGAGCTCGTCATCGTCGAGCACGATGGCGCGAAGGTGCCGGCGATGCAACGGGCGGCCGAGCGGGGCAGCATCCTCGCGGAGGCGACGAACATCGCGCGCGACTGGGCGAACGAGCCCTCGAACCACCTGACGCCGACGATGATGGCCGAGCGCGCCGAGGCGCTGGCGCGGGAGGCGGGCCTCGAGTTCGAGGTGCTCGAGCGGGCCGACATGGAGCGGAAAGGGATGGGCTCGCTGCTCTCGGTCGCGAAGGGGAGTGTCGAGCCGCCCAAGCTGATCCGGCTGGGCTGGCGCGGCCGCGGCGGCGACGGCTGGGACCTCGCGCTCGTCGGCAAGGGCATCACGTTCGACACGGGCGGCATTAGCATCAAGCCGGCGGCGAACATGGAGGCGATGAAGGCCGACATGACGGGCGCGGCGTCGGTCATCGCAGCGGCATGGGCGCTGGCGCGGCTCGGCGCAAAGGTGAACGTGCTCGCCATCGCCCCCTGCACGGAGAACATGCCGTCCGGCAGCGCGACGAAGCCGGGCGACGTGGTGACCGCGATGAACGGCCGGACGATCGAAATCATCAACACCGATGCCGAGGGGCGGCTCGTGCTCGCCGACGCCATCTGCTGGGCGAACGAACTCGGGGCGCAGCGGATCGTCGACGTGGCGACGCTGACCGGTGCGGTGACGACGGCGCTCGGCGACGTCTGCTACGCGCTGATGACGAACGACGACGCGCTCTGCCGGCAGGTGGAGGAAGCGGCCGCGGCGGCCGGCGAGAAGACGTGGCGGCTGCCGATGTGGAAGGAGTACGACGAGTACATCAAGAGCGACGTGGCGGACTGCCGGAACGTCGGAGCGGGGAACCGGGGCGCGGGGACGATCGTCGGCGCGAAGTTCATCGAGCCGTTCGCGGGCAAGACGCCGTGGGTGCACATGGACATCGCGGGCGTCGACAACATGCCCTCCGACCGCGGCTGGGTGACGAAGGGGGCGAGCGGCTACAGCGTCCGGGCGATGATCAACCTCGGGCTGGCGCTGGGCGAAGGCTGACCGGCCCGGGCCTCAGGCCGGTGCCTGGAGCGCCCGGAGCTGCGCCGCGGCGAGGCCCCGCGCGGCCGGACGCGCCGCCGGGTCGGGCAGGACGGTGAGGTCGAGCTTCACGAAGGCGCAGTCGTGCTCGACCGAGACCTGCGGCCGGAAGGGGGAGTTGCGGAAGACGGTCAGCATCGGGGTGTTTTCGTAGAGGACGGCGGCGGTGAACCGCTCGATGCCCTGCGTGCGGGCGTGCTCGGCAAGGCGCTGGAGGAGCGCCGGGCCGATGCCGTTGCCCTGGAGGGAATCTTCGACGATGAAGGCGACCTCGGCCGAATGGGGCGCATCGCGCTCGTAGCGACCGATGCCGTGGATGGCGTCGCTTTCGAGCGGGCTGGCGACGAACGCGGCGCGGTCGCGGAAGTCGACCGTGCAGAGGCGCCGGGCGGCCTCTTCGGAGAGGTTGCGCCGGGGCGTGAAGTAGCGCATGCGGAGCGACTCGCGGGAGAGCCGCTCGTGGAAAGCGAAGAGGTTCGGCACGTCCTCCGGGCGGATGGGGCGGAGGCGCATCGCCTGCCCGGAGCGCGTGGTGAACGTGCGTTCGGGCGGATAGGTGACGTCCATGGCTTCAGTATCGCAGACGGCGGGCGGTCATCCGGTTATCGGCGGGTGCAGATTGCGGCTTCCGATAGGCGGCCGCCGGTGCGTCTATCGGCTCAGTCGGCGCCGGAGGGCGAGCGGACGGCCGCCGCCCCGGGCGTGCCGGCTTGCTGCGGGCTCTTGGCCGGGCGGGCGAACAGGATGGCGACGGCCGCGAGGTAGGTGAGGATGGCGGTGATGGTGAACGGGACGGTGTAGCCGCCGGTGGCATCGTGGATGAGGCCGACGCCGATGGGGCCGAGGCCGCTGCCGACCTGCCCGGCGAGCGAAATCAGCCCGAACACGGCCCCGAACGAGACCATGCCGAAAATCTCGCCGACGAGCAGCGACTGCATCATGTAGACGTTGCCGATGGTGAGGCCGAAGACGAGCGTGAGCGCCCACGTCGCGGGCACGCTCTCGGTGTGGATGATGAGGAGGATGGCGGTCGCCTGCACGACGAAGAGGATGACGGTGAGCAGGCGGCGGTCGACGTTGTCGGCGAAGATGCCGACGGCAAGGCGGGCGATGATGGAGCCGAAGGCGGTGACGGAGATGGTGAAGGCGGCGGCGCTGCGGGAGCCGAGGCGGTCTTCGAGGAACGTGACCTGGTGGACGACGTAGCCGGTCTGGGCGATGAGGACGAGGAGGAAGGCGACGAGGATGCCCCAGAAGCCGACGGTGCGGACGGCTTCAGCGCGGGTCCAGGTGCGCATCTGGGCCTCGATGACGGCCTGGCGCGCCGCGGGCGGCGGCGCGTCCGCGCTGTCGCCGTCGGGCAGCATGCCGACGTCGCGGGGGTCGAAGACGATGACGCCGAGGATGACGGGAATCGCGGTGATGATGACGAGGGCGCCGAGGATGGGCGTCGCCAGTTCGAGGCCGCCGGCATCGATGAGGCGGCTGGCGATGGGCGCGAGGATGACGCCGCCGAGCGACACCCCGGTGAAGGAGATGCTCATCGCCAGGGCGCGGCGGCGGATGAACCAGCGGGTGAGGATGGCGTTCACCGCGATGTTGCTCGACATGCCGAAGGCGACGGCGAAGACGAAGTAGACGAGGTAGAGCTGCCAGAGCTGGTCGACGATGCCGATGAGGGCCGCGCTGGCGCCGTTGATGATGCTGCCGATGAGCATGAAGCGGCGCGGCCCGTAGCGGTCGACGTAGGGGCCGACGATGGCGGCGGTGAGCCCGGAGACGCAGAAGTAGATGGCCGGCGCCCACGAGACCTCGGCCGTCGACCAGCCGTGGGCATCGCGCAGCGGTTTGAGGAAGATGGGCAGGCCGTAGTAGCCGACGCCGACGCCGACCATCATCAGGAGCGAGCAGGCGATGGCGACGTACCAGCCGTAGAACCAGCCGCCGGGGAGGAAGCGGGCGGCCGGCGGGAGGGCCCGGGCCGGGGTCGGCGCTGTCATTCAGCGTACTTTAATGAAATCGCGGGCCGGGCGCGCGGGGCTGCCCGTCAGCGGCCGTGGAAGACGGGCTCGCGCTTTTCGACGAAGGCGCGGGCGGCGTTCCGGTGGTCCTCCGTCTGGCCGCTGGCGATCATGTTCTCCGCCTCGCGAGTGAGGGTATCGGCGAAGGTGTTCGTTTCGCCGTAAACGAAGTTGTCCTTCATGCGCGCGTAGGCGAGGGTCGGGCCGCTGGCCAGCCGCCTCGCGAGCGCCATCGTCTCGGCCCAGAACTGGTCGTGGGGGACGACGCGGGAGACGATGCCGAGCTCGAGCGCGCGGTTCGCATCGAGGATGTCGGAGAGGAAGTAGAGTTCGCGGGCGCGCATCGGGCCGACGAGGCGCTGCAGGAGCCAGGTGCCGCCGAAGTCGCCGCTGAAGCCGACCTTCGCGAAGGCGGTCGTGAAGCGGGCCTGGTCGCTGGCGATGCGGAGGTCGGCGGCGAGGGCGACGCTGAGGCCGGCGCCGGCGGCGACGCCGTTGACGGCGGCGATGGTCGGCTTCGGCATCTCGTGCAGGAGGCGGGAGACCTCTTCCTGCTGGCGGAGGACATCGGCGCGGGAGACGAGACCGCCCCCGCTGCTCGAACCGGCGCGCTCGTTCGATTCGGCCATGGCCTTGACGTCGCCGCCAGCGCAGAAGGCGCGGCCGGCCCCGGTGATGACGACGCAGCGGACCGCGGGGTCATCGGCGGCCTTCGCGGCGACGGCCGCGAGGGTATCGAGCATCTCCGGGGTCATCGCGTTGAGCGATTCGGGCCGGTTGAGGGTGATGACGAGGACGCTGTCTTCGGTAGAGGTGAGCACGACGTCGGACATGGGAGGAAGTTCCTTTCGGGGTGAGGGGTGGGAGGGATTGTACGAGCTGGGAGTCGGGAGTTGGGAGTTGGGAGGGAACCGGGAGGCGGGAGGCGGGAAGCGGGAGGCGGGAGACGGGAGACGGGAAGCGGGAGACGGGAACCGGGAGGCGGGGAATCGGGGAAGAACGACGACCTTTAGCCTGCGAGCCCGGCATTTCAACCGTAGTCGCGGGGCTCCGTCCCAGCGGGGCGCCATGCGCCCAACGGATGTTTCGGGAGACGGGAGGCGGGAGGCGGGAGGCGGGAACGGGGAAGCGGGTGGATGCGAACGTCCGGGTGGGCCTCCCGGCCCTCCGCGGGGACGGAGCCCCGCGACTACGGAGTTGGGAGGTTGGAGGTTGGAGTTGGGAGTTGGGAGTTGGGAGTTGGGAGCGGGGAACGGGGATGGAGTATCAACCTCCAACCTCCAACCTCCAACCTCCAACCTCCGCAGTGGTAGGCTGTGGGCGGCCGGGCGGAGCGGCGCGGCCAGCGAACGACATCCGGGAGTGACGCCTGTGGCAGGAACGGAGCGGCAGTACGAGGTCGTGGTCATCGGCAACGGGTCCGCGGGCGACAACATCGCCCGCACGCTGGGCCGGCAGGGCCGGAAGGTGGCGCTCATCGAAAAGGCCCACCTCGGGGGCGAATGCCTGAACGACGGCTGCGTGCCCAGCAAGGCGCTCATCGAGGTCGCCCGGGAGGCGCGCTGGCGGCCCGTTTCGTGGACGGAGGCGCTGGCGCGCGTGCACGCCGTCCAGCTGCTGGTCCGCGGCAGCGACCCGGGCGGCGGGTTCGACCGCGACGGCGTCGACCTCTTCTGGGGCGAGGCGCGCTTCCTCGCGCCGGGGCGCGTGGCCGTCGGCGACGACGTGCTCGCGGCGCCGGACGTGGTCGTGGCGACCGGCACCGAGCCGGGGCTCCCGCCGGTGCCCGGGCTCGCCGAGGCGCGCCCGCTGACGAACCGGACGGTCTTCCGGATGGCGCAGCTCCCGCGGCGGCTGGCCGTCATCGGCGGCGGGCCGATCGGGCTCGAACTCGGGCAGGCGCTCCACCGGCTCGGCGCCGAGGTGACGCTGTTCGAAGCGCTCGACCGGATCGCAGCCACCGAGGAGCCGGAAATCTCGCTCGAACTCCAGCGGCTCTTCGAGGCCGAGGGCATCCGCGTGGTGACCGGCGCGAAGCTGGAGCGCGCGGAGCGGCTGGCCGACGGCACCGTCGCTATCGCGACGCCTGACGGGCGGTTCACGGTCGACGAGGTGCTCGTCGCGGCGGGGCGGAAGCCGGTCATCCCGGCCGGGCTGGCGGAGCTCGGGCTCGAAACGGACGCGCGGGGCTTCATCGTCATCGAGCCGTGCGGGCGGACGAGCGTGCCGGGCACCTGGGCGGCGGGCGACGTCACCGGGAAGTTCCAGTTCACCCACTACGCGGCCTACCAGGCGCACCATATCGCGAAGCACATCGCGGAAGGCGCCTGCGAGCCGATCCCGGAGGCGATCGTGCCGTGGGCGATCTTCACCGACCCGGAGATCGGCCATGCCGGGATGACGGAGGCGCAGGCCCGGGAGCGCGGGCTCGCCGTGCGGACCGGGATGCTGGCCGCGCGGGACCTCGACTGGTTCCGGACGACCGGGCAGGTCGAGGGGTTCGCGAAGGTGGTGGCCGATGCGGAGACGGGCGCGCTGCTGGGGGCGCACTTCCTCTGCGCGCGGGGGAGCACGCTCGCAGGCGAGGCGAGCCTCGCCATCCAGCACGGGCTGACGGCCCGGCAGGTGGCCTCGACCATCCACCCCTACCCGACGGCGGGCGAACTGTTCCGCTGGGCCTGCGCGCGGGCGGTCTCCGGCCGGCGGTAGGCGGGATTGCGCGGCGGCCGGGTGCCGCCGTACGCTCGCACACATGTTCGAGACGGGGAAGGCGGCGCTGCGCGACCGGCTGCGCGCGGCGCTCCACCAGCCGGTCCGGCGGGACCGGGCCGGGCTCGACCGGAGCGTGACCGCGCGGGCCGACCTCTCGGCGCTCGGGGGCCGCTGGTTCGAGTCGCCGCTGGGGCCGGGGTACGTCATCGAAAGCGTCTACGACGGCGGCTACTGCCACGGCGCGGTGCCGCTCCACCGGGCGCTGGCGCTGCCGCTGGAGCGGCTCGCGCGGCAGGCGCGGGACGAGCGGCTGGCGGGCATCGAGCCGGCGGCGCTCCGGTTCGTCGATACGGAAACGACGGGGCTCGGCGGCGCGGGGACGATGGTCTTCCTCTGCGGGGTGGCCCGGTTCGAGGGCGCGCGGCTGGTGCTGCGGCAGTTCCTGCTGCCCGGCCCGGAGTACGAAGGCGGGCTGCTCGGCGGGCTCGGCGAAGAGCTGGAGGCAGCGGCCGGCCTCGTGAGCTACAACGGCAAGGCGTTCGACATCCCGGCGCTGGAGACCCGCTACGTGCTTTCGCGGCAGCGGCCGCGGCTGCGCGAGCTGCCCCACCTGGACCTGCTCCACCCGAACCGGCGGCTCTTCCGCGGGGAGTTCAGCTCGCACCGGCTGGCGGTGGTCGAGCGCGAGCTGCTCGGGTTCGAACGTGAGGACGATTGCCCCTCGGCCGAGGTGCCGGAGCGCTACCGCCGGTTCGCGCGGGACGGCGACCCGACGCACATCCTGCCGGTGCTGCGGCACAACGCGTGGGACGTGCTCTCGCTCGTCGCGCTGGCGGCCCACCTCGGGGCCACCTGCGACGACCCGGCGCGGCCGCTGCAGGCGGCGCGGGCGGCGGAATACGCGGGCGAATGGGCGGAGGCGGCGGCGCGGTACGAAGCGGCGGCCGCGGCAACCGATGCGCCGCGGGCGGTGCGGCTGGAGGCGCTGGAGCGGGCCGCGCGGGCCTTCACGCGGGCCGGGGAGTACGCGCGGGCCGCGGCCTGCTGGGAGGCGCTCATCGCCGAGCCGCGGGCGCGCCGGGTCGCGCCCTACGTGGAGCTGGCGAAGCTCCGCGAGCGGCGGCTGCGGGACCGCGCGGGCGCGCTCGCGCTGATGGAACAGGCGGTGGGCCTCGCCGAGCGCGGGCTGCTCCGGCCGGGCAGCGGAGAGCTTTCGCTGCCGGCGATGCGGCGGCGGCTGGAGCGGCTGCGGGGGACATGAGGCGGCGGGGCCGGCCGGCGGCCCCGCGGGCTCATTCGGCGGCGAGTTCGCCGAGGGCGGCGAGGGTGCGCGGGAGCGCTTCGCGGTCGCCGGGCGGCAGGACCGGCATCGCGAGGATTTCGCCGGCGCCGAAGGCCGGGGCCTCGCGCAGGCGGGCCTTCACCTGCTCCGCGCTGCCGTGCACCACGAGGGCATCGATCATCCGGTCGGAGAGCTGGCCTCCGAGCGCCTCGGGGAAGCCGGCATCGGCGAACATCTGCTGGTAGAAGGGCACGCGCGGGTAGATGCCGATCTGCCGGCGGGCGCCTTCCCGGACGGCCTCGACGTCCTCGGACACGACGACCGGGATGTGGGCGACGAGCGGCGGGGGCGTGCGGCCGGCCTTCTCCGCGCCGGCGCGGATGGCGGGCACGGCGACATCGCGCAGGTAGGGCAGCGGGCACACCCAGCTGATGGCGCCGTCGGCGAGTTCGCCGCAGAGGCGGAAGCCGTTGGCGCGGAGCGCGGAGGCCATGACGGTGACGCCGGTGGGGCCGCCGATGGTGCCGCGGGCGGTCAGCCGCTTGCCTTCGAAGTTCACCGAGCCGGTGCCGAGGATCGCCTTCAGGATGGTGAGGTATTCGCGGAGGTGTTCGAGCGGGCGTTCGAAGGGGATGCCCCACGTGCCTTCGATGACGGGCTTGTGGCTCGGGCCGACGCCGAGGCGAAGGCGCCCGGGGGCGAGGGCATCGACCGCTGCAGCGCCCTGCGCCATCGCCAGCGGGTGGCGCGGGAAGGTGGGGACGATCGAGGTGCCGAACTTGATGCGGCTGGTGCGCATGGCCGCCGCGCCGAAGACGGCGAAGGGGTCCGGGGCGAGGCCGCCGACGGTGAGCCAGGCGCATTCGACGCCGGCCTGTGCGGCGGCGACGATGCCGTCGACGAGTTCGGGAGCGGTGCGGGCCACGATGTGGACTCCGACGGTGACGTCGCGCATGGGCAGGGGCCTCCATGGTCGAGGGTGGTGAGCCGAACTCTACCGGCCTCCGGCCGGGCGCGGAAGCGGCTCAAGGGGCGGCAGCGGAGCCCCGGCGGGTCACGAAGACGTCGGGTTCGCGGACGAGGAGGGCCGCGGCGGCCGCGGCGGCGACGAGGATGACGCCGATGACGACGTAGACGGCACCGATGCCGCCGACCCCGGAGGTGAAGCCGCCGCCGAGCGGCCCGAGCAGGAGCGCCATCGACTGCATGCTCGCGGCGAGGCCGAAGGCGCTGCCCTGCTTGCCGTCCGGCGTGCCGGCCGCGATGAGGGCGTTCGTGCCGGGGACCATCGCGCCCTGGAAGAGCCCGACCGCACCGAAGAGGAGCATGAAGGCGAGGAGGCTGTGGGCGAAGGCGAGCAGCGGGTAGAGGATGCCCGTGACGAGCGCTGCGCCGACGACCGTGTTCCGGTAGCCGACCCGCTCGCCGAGGGGCGCGACGGCGAGGGCCGCGACCGTGCTCGTGAGGCCGATGACGGCGAAGACGATGCCGGTGGCGGCTTCCTTCCGCATATCCCAGGCGAAGCCGGGGAACTCGAGGTGGACGCGTCCGTCGCCGGGGGTGCCGGCGGCGAAGCCGTCGATGCTGAGCGGCATGACGGGGCGGACGAAGGTGGTCGAGAGCCAGAGGACGAAGAGGAGCACGAGGACGAAGACGACCTGCCGTTCGCCGATGACGGCGCGGAGGTTGCCGATGAGGCTGCCGCCGCCGTGCTTCGCCGCGCCGGTTGGGGCGGGCGGCGCGCCGTCGACCGGCGTTTCGCGGACGAACAGGTAGACGAGGACGGCGGCGATGCCGTAGAGCGCGGCGCAGAAAATGAACGATTCGCGGATGCCCAGGTTGGCGGCGACGATGCCGCCGAGGACGGGCCCGAGCATGTTCGCGGTGAACTGGCCGGTCTGGAGGGTGCCGAGGGCGCGGCCGACCTGCTCCTTCGGCGTGGTGGCGGCGACGAGCGCGGCGGCGGCGCCCATCGTGCCGGCGAAGGCGCCCATGAGGAAGCGGAGGATGACGAGCTGCCAGACGGCCTGGGCGATGCCCATGATGCCGATGAGGAGCCCGGCTCCGATGAGGGCGCGGAGGAACATCGGCTTGCGGCCGAAGCGGTCGGCGAGCGAGCCCCAGAGCGGGGCCGTGAGGGTGAGCGAGAGGCCCGTCGCGCTCGCCGTGATGCCGGTGTAGAAGGCGACGCGCGATTCGTCGGTGACGCCGAGGTCCTGGATGAAGAAGGGGATGAAGGGGAAGACAAAGTTGGCGCCCATGAGGCCGACGAAGACGCCGATCCAGATGAAGACGAGGTTGCGGCGCCAGGCCGCGGGCTCCGGAGGGCGGCTTTGCCGGGCGGCAGCCATCAGGGCCGGTCACCGGCGGCGGGTGGTCGAGGGAGGGGAGGCACGGGACGTCACCGGGCGCGGGAAGTTGCTTCCCATCATGCCATCGCGGGACCGGTGCGTCACGCGACGTACGATGTTGAACTCACGACTTGTTTTTCGTGTATGATGGCGGGAGCCAAGCTTTCAGGAGGTCCGCCAGTGACGGCGAAGGTCCCGGTTACGGTAGCGCGGGGGGACGGCATCGGCCCCGAAATCATGGATGCGACGCTGCGCATCCTCGAGGCGGCGGGGGCCGCGCTCGACATCGAGGAGATCGAAATCGGCGAAAAGGCGTACATGAAGGGGTACAGCGCCGGGATCGCGCCGGAGGCGTGGGATTCGCTCCGGCGGACGAAGGTGTTCCTGAAGGCGCCGATCACCACCCCGCAGGGCGGCGGCTTCAAGAGCCTGAACGTGACCGTCCGGAAGACGCTGGGCCTGTACGCGAACGTGCGGCCGTGCACGGCCTATGCGCCGTTCGTCGAGACGAAGCACCCGGGCATGGACGTCGTCATCATCCGGGAGAACGAAGAGGACCTCTACGCGGGCATCGAGCACCGGCAGACGGACCAGGTGTACCAGTGCCTGAAGCTCATCACCCGGCCGGGGACGGAGAAGATCGTCCGCTACGCCTTCGAATACGCCCGGATGAACGGCCGGAAGAAAGTCACCTGCTTCACCAAAGACAACATCATGAAGATGACCGACGGCCTCTTCCACAAGGTGTTCGAAGAAGTGGCGGCGGAGTACCCGGGCATCGAGGCGGAGCACTGGATCGTCGATATCGGCTCGGCGAAGCTGGCCGACACGCCGGAAGCGTTCGACGTCATCGTGCTGCCGAACCTGTACGGCGACATCCTGAGCGACGTGGCGGCGCAGATCGCCGGCTCGGTCGGGCTGGCGGGCTCGGCGAACATCGGCGAGCACGGCGCGATGTTCGAGGCGATCCACGGGTCGGCGCCGCGGCGCGCGGGGCAGGACCTCGCCAACCCCTCGGGTCTGCTCCTCGGCGCAGTCATGATGCTCGTCCACATCGGGCAGGCGGATGTGGCGACGCGGGTGCACAACGCGTGGCTGCGGACCATCGAGGACGGCATCCACACGTATGACATCTACGACCCGAACGTGAGCAAGGAGAAGGTCGGCACGCGGGCGTTCGCGGACGCGGTCATCGCGCGGCTGGGGCAGGAGCCGCAGCACCTGAAGCCGGTGAGCTACGCGGCCGGCGGCGCGTTCACGCCCCCGGCGCTGAAGCCGCAGCCGCCGGCGAAGAAGGAGACCATCGGCGTGGACGTCTTCGTGCATGACCCGGCGGCGACGCCGGACGCGCTGGCGGCGCGGCTGCAGCAGTACGAGGGCGACGGCCTGCGGCTGACGATGATCACGAACCGCGGCGTGAAGGTGTGGCCGGAGGGCCTGCCGGAAACGTTCTGCACGGACCACTGGCGCTGCCGGTTCATGGCCGACGGGGCGACGAGCCACGCGGCGATCGTGGGGCTGCTCGGGCGGCTGGCCGGCGCGGGCATCGACTTCATCAAGACGGAGCACCTGTGCACCTTCGACGGCGAAGCCGCGTTCTCGAAGGGCCAGGGTGAGTGATGCGCGGTGGCGTACCGGGTGCTGGTCTCGACGCGGCGGGGCTGGCAGGAGGTGTGGTGCACCTGCGCGGCGGGGCGCGCCTGCTTCGCTGACCCGGGCGAAGCAGCGCGGGCCGCGGAGGCGCACCGGCGCGGCTGCCGGCTGTTCGGTTCGGCGCTGAGCTACCGGGTCGCACCCGCCGAGCTGCTGGATTGATGCGCGGGGCCGCGGTATCGGCCGTAGAATGGCCCGGTGCCGCGGCTGCCCGCCGACCTCGAGGAGACCCTCGCGCAGTATGCGCGGGGGCCTTCGCTCGTCCGCGCGGCGCTGAGCGGCGCGGGGCCGGCCGAGCTTTCGCGGCCCGGGAGCGGGGGCTGGTCGGTGCGGGACGTCCTCGTCCACCTCGCCGATGCGGAGCTGGTGCGGGCGGCGCGGCTGCGGTTCATCCTCGCCGATGAGGCGCCGCCGGTGCTGCCCGCGTTCGATGAGGAGCGCTGGAAGCGGCGGCTTTCGTACCTGTGGCGGAGCCCGGAGGCGGCGCTGGCGCTCTACGACGCGCTGGTCTTTTCGAACCTGGAGCTGCTGCGGCAGTGCGACGCGGCGGCATTCGGCCGGGAAGGCATCGTCGCGGGCGAGCCGGTGAGCGCGGCCGAGCTGGTGCGGCGCGGCGCGGCCCACGGCGCGGAGCACGCCGCCCAGGTGCGGGCCCTGCGCGGGTGAGGGGGCGTCAGACTCAGGCCGGCGGCGCGAGGACGGGGATGAGGCGTGCCACCGCCCCGTAGCCGAAGCCGGCGACGATGCCGCGGCAGGCGGCGGCGATGGGGTCCGGCGTTTCGCCGTCCCAGGGCTGGCTGCTGACCGCCACGACCGGCGCGGGATGGGCCCGGACGGCATCGGCGACGCGCGGGGCGTGGGCCTGGCCGATGCCGTCGCAGACGAGAATCGCCGGGAGCCGGAAGCTCGAGAGCAGGCCCGGGATATCGAGCGGCGAAGAGTAGCGGTGCACCTCGGCGCCGGGCCATGCGAGGTCGGCCGGCGCATCGGCCGGGACGAGGACGAGGACGCGGTCCATACGGCGCCAGTGTACGGGACAGGCGGGCGCGCGGCAGGGTAGGATGCGGGCCATGGCGAAGGAATCGCTGCCGCCGATGGGCTTCCAGCTGCTCATCGGGCTCGAGATGACGGAGCGGGCTGACGGCGTCAGCCGCTGCCGGCTCGCGGTCGATGAGAAGCACCTGAACCCCCACGGCGTCGTCCACGGCGGTGTCCTCTACTCGATGGCGGATACGGGGATGGGCGCAGCGGTGTACAGCCGGCTGGAGCCGGGGGAGTCGTGCGCGACGATCGAGCTGAAGATGGTCTACATCGCGCCGGTGCGGGGCGGCGTGCTCGAGTGCGAATCGCGCATCGTGAACCGCGGCCGGCGGGTCGCGGTGCTCGAATCGGAGGTGCGGAGCGGCGAGCGGCTGGTGGCCAAGGCGCTCGGCACGTTCGCGATTTTCGAGGACCGGGCGGCGAAGGGCGGCGATGGGCGCTGAAGGACGGGTCGTCTCGCTGAACGTCTCGCAGGGCGGGGTGCCGAAGCTGCCCGTGCCGGAGGCGCGGGTGACCCGGCTGGGAATGGCGGGCGACCGGCAGGCCCACCCGGAGATCCACGGCGGGCCGGAACGGGCGCTCTGCCTCTTCTCGGCGGACGTCATCGCAGCGCTGCAGGCCGAAGGCCACCCCATCGCGCCGGGCACCGCGGGCGAGAACGTCACGGTCGCCGGGCTCGACTGGGCGCTGGTACAGCCCGGCACGCGGTGGCGGCTCGGCGCGGAGGTGGAGATCGAAGTGACGCGGCCGACGACCCCGTGCAAGACGATCCGCGAGTCGTTCCGGGACGGCGAGTTCAACCGCATCCACCACGCGCAGCACCCGGGCGAGAGCCGGGTCTATGCGCGGGTGCTGCGGGATGGCACGGTGCGGGTCGGCGACCCGGTGGTGCCGCTGGCTGAGGCTTAGCCGAGAAACTCCGTGACGACGCGGGTGAACTCGGGCGTGTTCTCGAGGGGCACCATGTGGCCGGCGCCGGGGATCATCGCGACCTGGCTGTTGGCGATCTTCGAGCGGAAGAGCTCGGCGTAGGCCGGCGGCACGAGTTTGTCCTGGTCGCCCCAGACGATCAGGGTGGGGGCCTTGATGCGGTGGAGCCGCTTCTTGAGGCCCTTATCCGGGATCGGCCAGATGAACTTGCCGGTAGCGCTGAAGTTGGCGAGCTGGAAGTAGTAGTTCTCGGCCATCTCCTCTTCGTTCGCCGGGGGCGTGAAGAGCTTCGGGATGACGGGGTTGGTGAGGTCGCCGAAGATGACGCCCGGCAGCTCGTTCGGCATGAGGATGAAGAGGTCGGTGACGGGCGTTTCGTCCATCCAGAGGCCGACGGGGCAAACGAGGACGAGCTTCTTCACCATATCGGGCCGGGCGGCGGCGAGCTCGGCGGCGAACATGCCGCCGATGGAGTGGCCGGCGAGGAAGAACGAGGTGAGGCCGATGGCGTCGCAAAAGTCCTGGTAGTAGACGACCATGTCGTGGACGTCGTCGATGTGCTCGAGGCCCGGGGTGTCGTCCCAGCCGGGGTGGGTGGGGACGATGACGTCGTAGTGTTCGGCGAGGGCGAGCATCTCGGGGGTCATGCCTTTGCGGACGCCGCCGGCGGCGTGGAGGTAGAGGAGGGGCTGGCCCGAACCCTTGCGGTAGACGGGGACCTGGAACATGCCGTTGCGCACGGAGACGATTTGCGGTTCGGGGGAGGTCATGGCATCGCCTTTCGCTGAGGTGAGATGCAGCTGCCCGGCGGGATGGTTCGGCCGGGGCGAAGCACGGCCGGAACTCTACCGGAATCGGGGAGGGGGCGCCACCGCGCGGGTCAGGCGGGGCGGGTGAGCGGGGGACCGTCGAACCGTTCGAGGGTGGCAAAGGCCTCGACGGGCTTCCGCTTCAGGCGCGTGAGCTGCTTCGCCGGCCGGCCGAGGGTGATGATCGTCGCCACGGCGACGTGCGGCGGGAGGCCGAGCAGCGCCTGGAGGTCGGGCTCGCGCGCGATGGGCATGGTGGTGAGGGTGCCGCCGAGGCCTTCGTTGCGCGCGGCGAGGAGGATGTTCCAGGCGAACGGGTAGATGGAGGCGCCGCTGGCCATGCCGACGCGGGGAAGCTCCTGGTCGATGGAGGCGACGACGGAGAGGTCGACGCAAACGGCGAGGAGGACGGGGGCGCTGCGGTAGGGCTCGGTGAGGAGCGGCGGGACGGGCGTCGCCGCGATCTGTTCCGGGCTCAGCTTCGTGGGGACGACGGTGTTCCAGGGATTTTCGCCGGCGGCCACCTGGGCGGCGTAGCGCCGGGCGGCGGGGATGGCGGCGTCGGCGATGGCGGCTTTCGTCTCGGGGCTGCGGATGACGATGACGCGCCAGCCCTGGCGGTTGCCCCCGCTCGGGGCAAAACGGGCGTTTTCGAGGATGCGGTAGAGGGTGCCGTCGTCGACGGGGTCGGCGGCGAACTCGCGGGCGGCGAAGGCGGTGCGCATGACGTCGTAGAGGTCCATGCGCGGGATTGTGCCGCCTCGCCGGGGAAGCTGTCGCGCGGGCGCGGGCTAGAGCGTCTGCGCGAGCATCGGGAGGAGCGCGGCGATGAGCGCCCCGAGGTGGACACCGCGCGCGATGGGCGTGGCGACGGCGGCATCCGCGTTGATTTCGTAGTGGTTGCGGCGGCCGTGGCGCTCACGCTGGAGGTAGCCCGCGCGCTCGAGGTCGGCAACGATGCGCTTGACGGCGCGTTCGCTGATGCCGACTTCGGCGGCGAGCTCGCGGAGGCGGATGTCCGGGTTGCGGGTGATGGCGAGGAGGACGTTTGCGTGATTCGTGAAAAGAGACCACTCAGCCATGGAACGAGGCTACGTCCGTGTCACCCTTACGTACTAGCGAAACTTCTGACGTGAATAAAGTTGCCCTTATCGAGGGCGCTAGCGCTCGACGAGGAAGGCGCCGAGGCGGGGATCGAGGGGGAGGCTGGAGATCTCGATGCTGTCGATGCGGGCATCGGCGGGGCCGCGCTTGCAGGCGATGATGAACTGCTTGACGAGGCTGCGTTCGCCCTGGACGCGGACCTGGAGGGTGCCGTCCGGCAGGAGGCGGCAGGAGCCGAAGAGGTTGAGGGAGTTGGCGACGTTGCGCAGCCAGAGGCGGATGCCGATGCCCTGGACCTGCCCGCGGATGATGATCTGCCGGTGTTCGAGGATGTAGAGGGCGTTCGCGGCGCGCTCCATACCGTGGTTTTCGACCGGGTCAGGAGCGCGGTTGAGCCTCCCAAATGGCGGGCCAGGCGCGCGAGCCACGGACGGCCTCCTTCATCGCGTCGCGTTCGAGTTCGAGCGCCTGCGCGACGGCCTCGTCGAAGCGCTGGAGCGCCGCGCCGCGGAGGCGGGAGCGGAGGATGCCGAGGGTGCCGCGTTCGACGAGGTTGCGGACGGTCTTCGGCCAGACGAAGAAAGCGAAGGCGCGGGGCGGGCCGAAGGAGCCGCGGTGCTTGCCGAGCCAGAGGTAGCGCTCCTGGACGGAGGCGACGGGCTCGACGATGCCGGCCCACTGGCCGTCGTGCTCGTTTTCGCGGGTATCGACGAGGAGGCGGAGCGGGAAGAGGGAGAACCCGATGGTGATGAGGTCGCCCTCGGCGAGGATGCGCTCGATGGCCTGGATGTCGACATCGATGCCGTTTTCGGTGCGCATGCGGCGGGACCTCCTTCCGGGTGATGGAGCGAGGGGGTGGTCCGGCTGGTGCCGTTCCACCCCCTCGGGGATTGCCGGGCGATTCCCGGGAGGCGCTGGCCGGGCTGGCGGCCTAGTACATCGGTGGCGCGGCCGGGGCCGGCTTCTCCTCGGGCTTCTCGGTGACGAGGCAGTTGGTGGTGAGCACCATGGCGGCGATGGAGACCGCGTTCTCGACGGCGGAGCGGGTCACCTTGGCCGGGTCGATGATGCCCTTGGCGACCATGTCGCCGAACTCGTCCTTGGCGGCGTCGTAGCCGTGGCCCTTGGGGAGCTTCTTCACTTCTTCGACGATGACGGAGCCGTCCTTGCCGGCGTTGATGGCGATGCGGCGGAGCGGCTCTTCGAGCGCGCGGCGGAGGATGCGGACGCCGGTGGCCTCATCGCCTTCGAGCTTCAGCTTGTCGAGCGCGGGGGCGGCGTTGATGAGCGCGACACCGCCGCCGGCGACGATGCCCTCTTCGACGGCCGCGCGGGTGGCGCTGAGGGCGTCTTCGACGCGGTGCTTCTTCTCCTTGAGCTCGACTTCGGTGGCGGCGCCGACCTTGATGACGGCGACGGAGCCGGCGAGCTTGCCGAGGCGCTCCTGGGCCTTTTCGCGGTCCCAGTCGCTCTTCGCTTCTTCGAGGATGGCGCGGATCTGGGCGATGCGGGCGTCGATGTCCTTCTTCTTCCCCTTGCCCTCGATGATGGTCGTCTCTTCCTTGGTGGAGACGACGCGGCGGGCGCGGCCGAGGTCGCTGATGTCGACGCTCTCGAGGGTGCGGCCGATCTCTTCGGAGATGACCTGGCCGCCGGTCAGGACGGCGATGTCGCCGAGGTTATCCTTCTGCCGGTCGCCGAAGCCGGGGGCCTTGACGGCGAGGACGTTGAGGGTGCCGCGGAGCTTGTTGACGGCGAGGGTGGCGAGAGCTTCGCCTTCGAGGTCGCCGCAGATGATGACGAGGTTCTTGGTGACCTGGAGGATGCGCTCGAGGACGGGGAGGATCTCCTGGACGGAGGAGAGCTTCTTATCGGTGATGAGGATGTAGGGGTCCTCGACGACGGCTTCCATCCGCTCGGGGTTGGTGACGAAATAGGGGGAGATGTAGCCGCGGTCGAAGGCCATGCCGTCGACGTACTCGACTTCGGTCTGGATCGACTTGGATTCTTCGACGGTGATGACGCCGTCCTTGCCGACCTTCTCCATGCACTCGCCGATGAGTTCGCCGATGGCCGGGTCGTTGTTCGCGGAGATGGTGGCAACCTGCGCCATCTGGGCGCGCTCGGTGACCTTGATGGAGTTCTTCTTGATGGCTTCGACGAGGGCGGCGGCGCCGGCTTCGAGGCCGCGCTTGAGGGCCATCGGGTTGGCGCCGGCGGCGACGTTCTTCAGGCCTTCCTGGACGATGGCCTGGCCGAGGACGGTGGCGGTGGTGGTGCCGTCACCCGCGATGTCGTTGGTCTTGGAGGCGATCTCCTTGGCGAGCTGGGCGCCGATGTTCTCGAAGGGGTCTTCGAGCTCGATGTCCTTGGCGATGGTGACGCCGTCGTTGGTGATGGTGGGGGCGCCGAACTTCTTATCGAGGACGACGTTGCGGCCCTTGGGCCCGAGGGTGATCTTGACGGCATCGGCGAGGGCGTCGATGCCGCGCTTCAGGGAATGCCGGGCTTCTTCATCGAAGAGCAGCTGCTTTGCCATGGATACCTCTTCGCAGGGGGTGTGTGGTCTGCGTCCCGTATATTAGCACTCCCTGTCAATGAGTGCTAACGGTTGCGGAGGGCCGCCCCCGGGGCGAGACTGCCGGCATGCCGCCGGGCCCGCTCGTCATCCTCGGGGGAACGTTCGACCCGCCCCACATCGGCCACCTCGTGCTGGGGGAGTGCGCCCGCTGGCAGTTCGGCGCGGCGCAGGTGCTGTTCATCCCGGCGGGCGACCCGTACCGGAAGTCGGGGACGCCGACGCCGGAGAACGCGCGTGCGGGCGGCCCGGCTCAGCCGCGCGCGGTGACGCCGGGACCGGCCCGGCTGGAGATGGTGCGGCTGGCGATGGCGGGGAACCCGGCGTTCGCCGCCGACGGGCGGGAGGTGGCGCGGCCGGGGCCGAGCTACACGGTGGAGACGCTGGCGGAGCTGCGCGCGGAGGGCTGGGAGGAGCTGGTGCTCGTGCTGGGCAGCGACGCAGCGGCCGACCTGCCGAACTGGCGCGAGCCGGCGCGCATCCGGGCGCTCGCGCGGGTGGCGGTGGCCGAGAAGGCGGGGACGCCGGCGCCGCCGGGGTTCGAACGGGTGGCGATGCCGCGGCTGGAGGTGAGCTCGACGCTCATCCGCGAGCGGGTGCGGGCCGGGCAGCCGATCCGCTACCTCGTGCCCGCGGCGGTGGAGGCGTTCATCGCCGAGCGGGGGCTCTACCGCGGCGAGGGCTGAGCTGCGTCGCCGGCGCGCCAGTCGCCGCTCTTGCCGCCGCGCTTCTCGAGGAGCCGGAGGCCTTCGATGCGGATGCCTTTTTCGGCGGCTTTGCACATGTCGTAGATGGTGAGGGCGGCGACGGCAGCCGCGGTGAGCGCCTCCATTTCGACGCCGGTCTTGCCGGTCGTGCGGACGGCCGCCTCGATGCGGAGCGTGTCGTCGCCGAGGGGTTCGAACTCGAGCGAGGCGCCGGTGATGGGCAGCGGGTGGCAGAGCGGGATGAGGTCGGGGGTCTTCTTCGCCGCCATGATGCCGGCGATGCGGGCCGCGGCGATGACGTCGCCCTTCGGGATGGCGCCCTCGAGGATGAGGCGGAGGGTGGCGGGCTGCATGACGACCCGGGCCTCGGCGATAGCCTCGCGGGCGGTCTCGGCCTTGGCCGAGACATCGACCATGCGGGCGGCGCCGCGCTCGTCGAGGTGGGAGAGTTCACCGGCCATGGCGCCTCCGCCACATGAGGGTGTCGTAGCCGTACGTGACCCCGTAAGCGAAGGCGCCGACGGCGAGCCCGCCGGGGACGCCGAGCCAGTGGGAAACCCACGTATCGGCGGCGATGATGCCGATGCCGGCGCCGGCGAGGAAGGAGAGGAAGGCGGTGCGGCGGCGCTCGGCTTCGAACCGTTCGCGGACGGGGTCGGGCATGGGGAGAGTGTAGGGGAGGGAGGAGGGAGGAGGGAGGAGGGAGGAGGGAGAAGGGA